>QFNK01000243.1 GCA_003240795.1 Micavibrio aeruginosavorus
GCTTTGCGTCATTCGCAAATTTGTTCGCGACCTGGACATTCCCGTCGAAATCATCGGCGTGCCAACGGTGCGCGAGGCGGACGGGCTGGCCATGTCCTCGCGTAATGCATATTTGAGCGCCGAGGAACGCGCCGTTTCTGCGCGCCTCCATCAAACGCTGCAAAGCATGGCGAAACGAATAAAGGGGGGTGAGCCTATAGAAACGATAGAGAGCGATGCGGCGCAGGCACTCCTCGATGCAGGCTTTCATAAGGTCGACTACATCACGGTGCGCGATGCGCAAACGCTGCTCCCGCCGGACGTGCGTACAATAAACCGGCGCATTCTGGCGGCGGCCTATCTCGGCAAGGCGCGTTTAATAGACAATATACCTCTTTGACCGTAGAATGGGACGAACACGCCCCTTTAAGGAGAACCTATGTCCCTCGACGATATCGCAGAAAAACTCGAACGCCGCCTTGCCGGTTTCAACCACACGATCAAATTCGACTTTGACGAAGACGGTATCCTTTTCGTGGACGCCGTTCAGAACCCGCCTGTCGTCACGCGCAATGATGACGACGCCGAAGTCACGCTGACAACCACCGTCGAGACGTTCGAGAAAATCCTCGCCGGTACGCAGGACCCAAACATCGCCTTTATGATGGGCAAGCTCAAAGTAAAAGGCTCGATGGGTCTCGCCCTGAAACTCAACTCGATGCTGGAAGACTAAAAACGCTTCTACACCCAAATAAAAAATCCCCGCTTAGAAGCGGGGATTTTCTTTTGGACGATTTCGTCCGGATTAGAATTTGTAGCGGATCGCGCCTGCGAGGATACCGACGCTGCCGTCCGTGTCGCCGCGTGTAACGACCGTACCGGTTGCAAATGTATCCGTTACTTCAACACGCTCTTCTGATACGTTCACATAAGCGCCAGAAAGATCTAGATCGATCTGTGGTGTCAGGCTGTATGTTACGCCCGCCGTGAACCACATGCGGTCACCGTCAGGTACGCGCGTGGAGCGGTCAGCTGTGATCGTCGGCGTTTGGTCATACTGTACGCCGCCTTTCAAAAGCCACTGGTCATTCATGCGGTATCTGGCGCCAAGAGCAAATCCCCACGTATTTTCATAGTTTTGATCTGTTACAGATCCGCCATTTGGAAGAACTGTCGCAGAGGTTGGGATGTTGTCGAAATTGGACCAACGGTACCAGTTAACGCTACCCAGAACTGTCCATTTATCATCAAGCTGCTGCGAAACGCCAAACGATGCAATATCCGGCAGGCTGAGCTTGGCTTTACCCTCGCTCGTTACACTCGCTCCGGATAAGCCGCCGAGGAACGCGCTCGTCGGGTTTGTGATGTCGACATCGCCTTCCAGTTCATGGTTGATGCTCGTCTTATAGGTAAGACCAAGCTTTGTTGTGTCCGTAGGCTGCATCTGGATACCGAAATTATAGCCGAAATCGACATCATCTCCGCGGAGTCTCAAATTTCCGTCGGCTGCCTGGTTTGGCGATGCGCCGCCTGCTGTTGGTGCGGGAATGCGGTTTTTCAGGTTGGCGTAAACATACTGTATGTTTACCCCTGCACCAACGGACAGCCAGTCGGTAACTTTATAAGCCGCTGTAGGTTGCATGGAGATGGTCAGCAATTCCGAATCGGTTGAGTTGTAGCGGCCGACAAAGTCCGAACCGTAATCATCTGCGAGACCGAATGCGGAGTTTATCCCAAGACCGAGGGAAAGGCGATCATTGACAGGAAGGACCCCGTATAGCTGTGGCAGAATTTCTGGATCGAAAGGATTTCCGCTGTCGTTCCCCGTTACGGCAGAAGTCGCTCCACCAAGAGCTGCCGTCGCCGTGTAAGTCGATCCTGTGTTATCGAAATCTGCACTGGGCAAAAGAAGAGAGGCACCGGCGTAAATCTCAGGACGGCGCAAATTCACCATGCCGGCCGGGTTATAGTAAACCGTGGAAGCGTCCGGCGTGTCGGCGGCGGCACCGGCGAAAGCCGTGCCGAGACCCGAAACCGATTGTTCTTGAAGGTAAAAACCTGCTGCATTGGCGGATGCGGACATGCCGAGGACGCATGCCGTTGATAAAAGCGATAGGCGAAGAAAACGGGTATTCATGAAGCTCTCCTGACAAAGAAATGATCGTACGAACGGCACGAATGCACCGTATGGGTGTGTACGGTAAAAATCTTACAAGAAAGAAGGTGAATGTACAGTGAAAGCCGTGACGCGCTGCAATAAAAAATGCGTCTGTGTGGCTTTTCTACCGTGCTTCCTGCTCGATCCACGCGGACGTGGTATCCGCCATCGTTTTCGCGTTGTCATCCATCTTGAAAATATGCAGCAGACGGTCGTCCGGCGCGAGCAGGTAGATGAACGAGGAGTGATCCATCGTGTAATCGCTCATTTGCGGGTCCTGCACCTTGGCGGCATAGATTTTGTAGGCTTTCAGCATGTCCTTGATCTGCTCCGGCGTGCCTGTCAGGCCGATCAGGGACGGGTGGAAAAGCGCCGTGTAGTTCTTCATCGCCTGAACGGTGTCGCGCTCCGGATCGACGGTGACAAATACAGGGACGACCTGATCGCCCTTGCTGCCCATCTGTTTCAGGGCGGCGGAAATTTTGGAAAGCTCCGTCGGGCAGATCGCGGGGCAGTATGTAAACCCGAAATACATCAGGCGGTAAGATCCTGTCAGGTCTTTCTCCGTGACCGTCTTGCCGTTCTGGTCTGTCAGGGTGAACGGGCCGCCGAAAGCATCATCGGTTACGGCATGAAGGCCGCCTTGCGGTTTGTTCGCGGTAGGCGAGGGGATCAGCATTGCCCCTGCAATCGCGCCGATGGCGGCAAGTACGAGGGCGGCGAGGAGGATTTTCTGCGTCTTTGTCATGCCCGCTTTATAAAGAAAAAGGCGCCGGCGGGCAACCGGCGCCTTTCCCTTGAAGGAAACTGTTTGATTATAGAACTTCGAGCATTTCCGCGACCAGGGGGTGGCGCACGATATCCTGCTGCGCCAGCCTGACGACCGCAACGTTCGGCAGTTGCTCCAGCTTGAGCGCCACATCCGCCAGACCCGAAATACCGGCCAGAAGGTCGGACTGGTCGGGGTCGCCCGTCACGACGATGGTCGAATTCCATCCAAGGCGGGACAGCAGCATCTTGAGCTGGCCGTAGGTGCAGTTCTGCGCCTCGTCGATCACGATGAACGCGTTGTTGAGCGTGCGTCCGCGCATGAACCCGACAGGGGCGATCTCGATC
>QFNK01000244.1 GCA_003240795.1 Micavibrio aeruginosavorus
TGTTGGTGCTGGGACTATTCAATAGTCAGGGCGCACGAGGAGAGAGTCCGAGAAACGCATTGTTGCCCTTCGACAACCAGTCCTCAGCCACAATCCGTTCAGGACAAGATCGTCGCGGTGAATCAGCTCATCCCCGCGGGAATAACCAAGAATTCCGGCCACATCGGCGCTTTTCCGGCCTGCAATCTGGCGTGTGTTCTCCGCGCTGTAGGCGCATAAGCCGATCCCGAGCGTTTTGCCATCCATATTGCGGAGCGTCACGGCATCGCCGCGGTCGAACTGCCCTTCGACTGATTTAACGCCTGCCGGCAGAAGGCTTTTGCCCGACGAAAGCGCGGTGCAGGCACCTTCATCGAGGACAAGCGTGCCCGTCGGCTTTACATGCGCCAGGATCCATTTCTGGCGGGCGGAGCGGGGCTGGCCGCTTGCAAGGAAAACACTGGCGCGGGCGATACCGTCCACCACATGCTTGAGCGCGTGGGCTTCCGCCCCTTTCGCAATCATCATATGGATACCGGACTCCGTTGCAATGCGCGCGGCCTCCATCTTGCTTTTCATTCCGCCGGTGGATACGCCGGGAAGGGCGTCACCCGCAAGCGCATAATATTCCGGCGTCAGTTTTTCGATCAGCGGGATATGCTGCGCCGTCTCGTCAACACGCGGGTCGGCCGTGTAAAGCCCGTCCGTTGTCGACAGCTGGACGACAAGGTCTGCGCCGATCATCTGCGCGACACGGCTGGCGAGCCTGTCATTGTCGCCAAACCGTATCTCAGATGTCGATACCGTGTCGTTTTCATTGATGACGGGAACGATTCCCTTTTGCAAAAGCGTCTGCACCGTAGCGCGGGCATTGAGGTGCGAGCGCCTGTTTTCAGTATCATGCGGTGTCAGCAGGACTTGCGCGACATGCGTTCCATGCACCGCGAACGCGCCAACATAAGCGTTCATCAGCGCAACCTGTCCGATTGCCGCCGCGCCTTGCTTGTATTCCAGCGGGATGGATGAGGGGCGGTCGGTATGCGATATCCCCATCACCTTGCGGCCAAGCGCAATCGAGCCTGATGTGACGATCAGCACAGCCTTACCCTTGCTGCGAAGGTCCGTAATATCTTCCGCAAGTGCCGCAAGCCACGCCTGCCGAACGCCTTTATCCGCATCGACCAAAAGGGCGGAACCGATTTTAACGACAATGGTTCCTGCCTGGGCGATGAGATCGGAGGGCGTCATTCTTGTTCCTGCTCGGCGCTGCGTGTTCTCTGGATGATATCGTTGAGAGCAAACAGCGTTTTGTCAACGCCTTCGCGGGATACGCCTGAAATCAACAGGGGTTTCACCTTGGTGTGCTTGAAGAAATCCTTCGCGACATCCTCGGACAATTCCTTGCCCAGCGCGTCGGCCTTGTTCAGGGCGACGATCTCCGGCTTTTCTTCCAGTCCGTTGCCATACTGTGCAAGCTCGTTGCGGATGATGTCGTATGCCTTCCACGGCTCGTCCTGCGTGATATCGATCAGGTGAAGCAGAACGGCGGTGCGTTCGACATGGCCCAAGAAACGGTCGCCGAGACCATGTCCTTCCGAGGCTCCTTCGATAAGGCCCGGAATGTCCGCCAGAACGAATTCGCGGTCACCGGCCTTGACGACCCCTAGGTTTGGATGAAGCGTGGTGAAGGGGTAATCCGCGATCTTCGGCTTGGCGGCCGTACAGGATGCAAGGAACGTCGATTTGCCTGCATTGGGAAGGCCGACAAGACCGGCGTCTGCAATCAGCTTCAGGCGCAGCCATACGCCGCGTTCCACACCGGGCCATCCCGGCGTCTTCTTGCGCGGCGCCTGATTGGTGGAGGATTTATAGTGCGCGTTGCCGAAACCGCCGTCGCCGCCTTTCAGGAACAGAACCGTCTGCCCCGGCTCCGTAAAATCGATCAGGACGGTTTCCTGATCCTCGTCCAGAACTTCCGTTCCCACAGGAACGGTTATGATGATGTCGTCGCCGTCCTTGCCATATCGCATTTCGCCCGCACCGTTTTCACCCGGGCGCGCGCGAAAGTGTTGCGTGTAACGGAAATCGATAAGCGTGTTCAGCTCTTTGACCGCTTTGAATATAACATCGCCGCCGCGTCCGCCGTTACCGCCGTCGGGGCCGCCATGTTCGATGAATTTCTCACGGCGGAACGATATGGAGCCGGGGCCGCCATCGCCACTCTTTACATAGATTTTTGCCTGATCGAGAAATTTCATTTTTTTTAAGTCCTAAAAGAAAATCGGATGACCGTTTCCGATCACCCGATTCTCAAATTCATCTGTGACCGGTGTTACTCGGCCGCCTGAGGCAGGGCGTCGTTTGCTGGAACAATGTTCACAACCGGCTTGCCTTCACGGCCTTTCGTGAACAGAACGCGTCCGTCTACGAGTGCGAAGATCGTGTGGTCTGTACCGATACCGACATTTTTACCCGTGCTGTATTTCGTGCCGCGTTGACGAACAATGATGTTGCCCGCGAGAACGATTTCACCGCCATAGCGTTTAACGCCAAGACGACGACCTGCTGAATCGCGTCCGTTTCTGGAGCTACCGCCTGCTTTTTTATGTGCCATGATCTATCCTCCGAAATATTGTTATTGATTAGGCCGCTTTGATGTCCGTGATTTCGAGGACGGTCAGGTGCTGACGGTGTCCTTTCGTACGGCGGTAGTTGTGGCGGCGTTTCTTTTTGAATACCAGAACTTTGTCTGCGCGAGTGTGGGAAACGACTTTCGCGCTTACTTTTGCACCGGAAACATCTTTGCCAACGGCAAGTTGCGAGCCGTCAGAAGAGAACGCAAGGATCTCAAGATCCAGGCTTTTGCCTTCTTCCGTCTCAAGGGATTCGACCTCGATACGGTCATTTTTGGCTACGCGGTACTGTTTTCCGCCGGTGCGTACAACTGCAAACATTGTTCAATCCTGAATTTTTATTAGTTATTTCAATCACTTGAAGAAACGTCTTCAAGCGCTCGCATTCGTGAGTCCGCGTAATATACACAATGATTCAGGGGAGTCAAGGAAATCGAATTATTACACTCAATTGTCTCGCCCATAGCCAACAGGAAAAACGCAAAACATCAGCAATCAAGGAAACGTCAGCGATGGTAATAAATTACTGGGTTTTTACTATTTCTGCCTGATATTATTCGCTTCATTGGAAAGCATGTATCTAGGTAAGCCTCTACTACAGCAGTATCGCAGTATTTGGGATGAAGCTCAATAACTAGTCG
>QFNK01000245.1 GCA_003240795.1 Micavibrio aeruginosavorus
TAGGCGATGTTCATGCCGAACGCTTCGCAGCGCGATGCAATTGCGCGTCCTATGCGCCCCGCCCCGACAATACCCGCCGTTTTGCCTTTGAGGGTATTTCCGAGCGGCATCGGCCCGTTGAGCCACTTGCCGACCCTGACATATATATCGCCCTCGCAAACACGGCGTGAAACGGCCAGCAGCAGTGCCAGCGCCGTATCGGCCGTATCGTCGGTCAAAACATCCGGCGTATTAGTCACGGCGATACCCCGCACCCTGGCGGCCTCGAGGTCAATATTGTCCGTTCCAACGGCAAACTGGGAGACGATCTCGAGATTGGGCAAAGCCTCGATCAGGGTTTTTGAAACAGGTGTGGACGGCACGGAGGCAATGGCGACGATGTCATTGCGGCGATCGCGCAGGACGGCCTCCGGGTCGCGCTCCTTCCAGAGCCGGATGATGTCGAAGTGCTCAGCCAAAATATCCATTTCGGCGGGAAGAATCTGTCCCCCCATAACAAGCAGGGATTTTTTCATTTATTTTCCGTATGTTAGAAGAAGTTGGCAGCTGTTTGGCAATTCCATACGCTACCACAAACGGAATTAAATGGCCAAAAACCTTGACATTATTTTCATATTATATTAACACTTCATCCCGTAAGCGAATTTTCAAGAGCCGCAAAGACGGCCAATTTCAACAGGAAGGGTGACAATCATGGCAAAAAATAAAGGCATTATCGTCGGCGGCGTCGTCGGTGCAGGACTTCTGGTTGCGGCGGCGGGCGCCTTCTTTGCCGTGCAAGGCGACG
Organism: Micavibrio aeruginosavorus; assembly: GCA_003240795.1. Classification (GTDB taxonomy): domain Bacteria; phylum Pseudomonadota; class Alphaproteobacteria; order Micavibrionales; family Micavibrionaceae; genus Micavibrio_A; species Micavibrio_A aeruginosavorus_B. Next base: position 788 of record QFNK01000245.1, read on the forward strand.
AGACAAAGGAGCAACCAAAACCTACAGCCCCTACTGCTCTTTTAGCAAAACCGGAAGTTCTAAAAGCAGCGTGCACGGCGGCCGCAGGAACAGGCCTTACAGGTATTGCAGATCGTCAAGCGGATATCGCCAACTGCATCGAGCGCGGCGTTCCCGAAGTCAAACAAGCAAACAATATCAGCGTAGTCTGCGCAAACTTTTCAGCGGCAATTGTAAAAAGCGCACCGCAGCCTAAAGAAAAGGCAGTTTCTGCGGTACTGCTTAAAGATGATCCGAATGTTCAATTGGGTAAGGATGCAGGCTTTGCCTGCACTGCCGCTAACACAGCGTCTTCAAGCTTTTCTATCATGCGGATAAAGCCGTAATATCCATGAACCCTTGATTTCCATGGCCAAGTCGTGATTTATAGCGGCTGACCATGGGTACGCAAGATTCCAAAAAGCTTTATATCAAGACCTGGGGCTGTCAGATGAATGTCTATGACAGCCGCCGGATGGCCGACATATTGTCGCCGCTGGGTTATTCCGCGACGGAAAATCCCGAGGAAGCCGACATGGTCATCCTCAACACCTGCCACATCCGCGAAAAAGCGACCGATAAGGTCTTCTCCGAAATCGGGCGCTTGCGCGACATCAAGGAGGACCGCGCTGCCGAAGGCAAGAAGACGCTGATTGCGGTTGCCGGATGCGTGGCACAGGCCGAAGGCGATTTCATCATGGAACGCGCCAAATCCGTCGATATGGTTTTCGGCCCGCAGGCGTATCATGAACTTCCTGAAATGATTGTGAAGGCCACCGGCCAACGCGTTGTAAACACTGAACTAGGCGTCGATACAAAATTCGATATGCTGGCGGGCGAGAGCCTCAACCACGGCCCGGCTGCGTTTCTTTCGGTTCAGGAAGGGTGCGATAAATTCTGCACATTCTGTGTCGTCCCCTACACGCGCGGCGCCGAATATTCGCGTCCAGTCGCACAGATTATGGACGAGGCCCGCCGCATGGCCGACAACGGCGCGCGCGAAATCACGCTGCTCGGCCAAAACGTCAATGCTTTCCACGGCGAGGGACCGGACGGTAAAGTCTGGGGGCTTGGCCGTTTGATCGAGGAAGTGGCGCAAATCAGCGCCATTGAACGCATTCGCTACACCACCTCCCATCCCTGTGACATGAAAGACGAATTGATTTTCGCCCACAGGGATATCCCCAAACTTATGCCCTATATGCACCTTCCCGTGCAGTCAGGTTCGGACCGCATTCTAAAGGCGATGAACCGGAAACATACGGCGCAATCCTATCTGGATATTCTGGACAGCGTCCGCAAGGCACGCCCGGATATTGCATTTTCGTCGGATTTCATCGTCGGCTTCCCCGGGGAAACGGAAGAGGATTTTCAGGCGACCATGGACGTAGTCGGCAAGGTCGGATATCAATCCGCCTACTCCTTCAAATACTCCGCCCGTCCCGGTACACCCGCCGCCGCCATTCAGGCCGCGATCGTGCGCGAGGACGTGAAACAGGAACGTCTTGTCCGTCTGCAGGCCTTGCTCACGAAACAGTTTGAAGCCTTCAATGCCCGCTTTGTCGGGATGACAACGCCTGTTCTCGTCGAACGCAAATCCCTTAAAGAAGGGCAGATGCAGGGCCGTTCACCGCACAACCAATCGGTGAATTTCATCGGGATGGAACGTCTGGTCGGCAAGATCGTTGACGTCCGGATTGAGGCGTCGTCCGCGACGGCGCTGCGCGGGTCTATAGAAACCGTTGAAACCGTTGCAAAATCCGCATAAAAATATCTTCCGTTAACTATTCTGTGGCATCCTTAAGTCAGTAAAGCCAGATTCTTAGAACAAGTGAGGCGCCCCATATCCAAGGACAATGACAGACGGGTCTCCATGACCTTTCAGGACAACAGCCTTATTCCCCTGTTGTTCGGCGAACACAACGCCCACCTCAGCTATCTTGAAAAAATGCTCGACGTGGACATTGCCAACCGCGGCAATACGGTCTCCATCAAAGGCTCCGCCAAGGCGATGCAAACGACCGAAGCCGTCCTGCAAATGATGTGGAACAAGCTCCAGAAAGACAATGACGTTTCCATTAGCGACTTCGACGCGGCCGTAAAGTTTGCCCGCGGCGAACGCACAGCCAGCCCCGTCAACGGCCCGCATCAGGCGCACGAGAATTTCCTCGATGAAAAGGCCGCGATCAAGGGCAGCTCCGGCGGGCGCAGCGTCGCGCCGCGATCCGCCAACCAGTCCGCCTATATAGAGGCCATGCGCACGCACGATATGGTGTTCGGCGTCGGCCCCGCCGGTACGGGAAAGACCTTCCTTGCCGTTGCCGCCGCCGTTGAAATGTACCGCGCGGGCGAAGTTGAACGGCTTGTTTTCACGCGCCCTGCCGTTGAGGCCGGAGAACGCCTCGGGTTTTTGCCGGGCGATATGCTGGAGAAAATCGATC
>QFNK01000246.1 GCA_003240795.1 Micavibrio aeruginosavorus
GCTGATCTCCAAAAAGAAGAACGAGCCGCAATGGCTTCTCGACTGGCGTTTGAAAGCGTTCCGCCACTGGCAGAAAATGCCAGAGCCGACATGGGCGAAACTCGAAATTCCGCCCTATGATTATCAGGACGCGCATTATTACGCCGCGCCCAAGGACATGAAGAAGATCAAGTCCCTGGATGAGGTCGATCCGAAGATCCTTGAAACCTATAAAAAACTCGGCATCCCCCTGAAAGAACAGGAAGTCCTGCTCGGCGTCGAAGGTGCCGGCAATGTTGCCGTGGACGCTGTATTTGATTCCGTTTCCGTCGGCACGACCTTTCGCAAGAAGCTCGCCGAATCCGGCGTCATCTTTTGTGCCATCAGCGAAGCGGTACAGGAGCATCCGGAACTTGTGCAGAAATATCTCGGCACGATCGTCCCGTTCGCCGACAACAAGCACGCCTGTTTGAACAGCGCGGTCTTTACGGACGGATCGTTCGTCTATATTCCGCCGGGCGTTCGCTGCCCGATGGAGCTGTCGACTTACTTCCGCATGAACGCCCGCAACACGGGTCAGTTCGAACGCACACTGATCATCGCGGACAAGGGCGCGTATGTGTCCTACCTCGAAGGCTGCACCGCGCCGATGCGCGATGAAAACCAGATGCACGCCGCCGTCGTCGAACTGATCGCGCATGATGATGCGGAGATCAAATACTCCACCGTCCAGAACTGGTATCCCGGCGATGAAGAAGGCAAGGGCGGCATTTACAACTTCGTGACCAAGCGCGGTATCTGCGAAGGACGCAATTCCCGCATTTCGTGGACGCAGGTTGAAACAGGTTCCGCCATCACGTGGAAATATCCGTCCTGTGTTTTGAAAGGTGACAACAGCCAGGGTGAATTCTACTCCGTTGCGATCACCAACAACCGCCAGCAGGCCGACACGGGCACGAAGATGATTCACATCGGTGCGAACACAAAATCGCGCATCATCGCCAAGACGATTTCCGCCGGCAGATCCGATTCCACCTATCGCGGCCTTGTCCGCATCATGGGCGGCGCGGACAACGCACGCAACTTCACGCAGTGCGACTCCCTCCTTATCGGGGATCAGTGCGGCGCGCACACGGTGCCGTATATCGAAAGCAAGAACAAAACGGCGCAGCTGGAACACGAGGCGACGACCTCCAAGATTTCCGAGGATCAGGTCTTCTACTGCCAGCAGCGCGGCATCAACGAGGAAGAGGCGCTTGCCCTTATCGTCAACGGTTTCTGCCGCGAAGTGCTTCAGAACCTGCCGATGGAATTTGCGGTCGAGGCGCAGAAGCTTGTGGGCATAAGCCTCGAAGGAAGCGTCGGATGAGCAAGAGCTACCGCGAACGCGATTTCAGCGTTGTTGACGAGGATATGCTCAAGAACAAGCTGTATCGCAAAGTCTTCCGCACGATCGCTTACTGTACCGGTATCGGCATCGGCCTGATGGTCTTGCTGCCAATCCTTCCGGAAAGCGGTCATCTGGCAAAGGAGGAGGGGATCAAAGACCTCTTCCTGACCATCGGTGCTTTTCTGCTGATTTATGCCGTGGGTATGCTGGTGGCTTTCATGTTTCTGCGTGATGCATTGAAGCCGATATTGTTTTTGATGAACTGGGTCGTCATTCCCTCCGCCGCCATATGGTGCGTGATGGAAGGCCACCGGATAATTACAGGACCGTGAACATGATGGACGAACTGATTCAAAAGCTCGACACGCTGATCGCCCTTCACCGCCGCAACGGTGATATCTGGGTCGATTTCTTCGAAGGCTGCAAGGAACGCATCGCGCGCGATCCCATGTTCGGATGCGAATACCTGACCATGGCGTGGCACGGCATTGGCGCCTATGACGACGAACGAATCCTTAGTGACGACAAGGACGAGGCACAACGTCTCGAACTTCACCCCCGCGTATATCAACTGGCAACGGAAGTAACAAATGTTAGTTAAAATAATCTCATTTTTATTGTCTTTTTGCATGGCGGTATCAGCATGGGCGTTTGAATTTAACCAATCGCAAGATAGCTGTATTAAAAAATATATGAAGCTAACAAGCTCTGAGAAGGCTGCAGTTTACATTAATGAGGCTTGTGCGCGGCTATACGCAGAACGTCCTAAGGAACAAATAAGTAGGATAAGTGCATTTAAAAACACCTATGTCACATATCAAGCAATAGAAGATGAAGATTTGACTAAGAAGATTTACGCTAAGTGTTTTTCTAAAGAAAGCAAAACGGCCATTGCGATAGAAAATTACTTAAACGGTAAAAATACCAAAGAAGAGATTAATTGTACTCCAATCACAGCATATTTTAATGATGCTGATAGCGAGAATGAGTTCATAAAAGAGACAAAGCAATTGATAAAAAATCCTGATTTTTTAAACTGGGAAAAATCAAAAAATTGGGCACAGTGTATTCTAAAAAATATGCCTGAAGTAAAAGTTGATGTCGCTGCTCATCAAATTGCAAATGTATGTGAGAATGAAAACCATGTTAGAAATTAAAGGCCTGAAAGCCGAAATCGACGGCAAGCAAATTCTCAAAGGTCTGGACCTCGAAATCCAGCCGGGCAAGGTCCATGCGATCATGGGGCCGAACGGTTCGGGCAAGTCCACGCTGTCCTACGTTCTGGCAGGCCGCGAGGATTATGAAGTCACGGGCGGCGATGTCACGCTGAACGGCGAAAGCATCATGGAGATGTCGCCGGAAGAGCGCGCCGCCAAGGGTATCTTCCTCGCGTTCCAATATCCTGTCGAAATTCCGGGCGTGCAGATGACGACCTTCATGAAAACGGCCGTTAATTCCGTACGCAAGGCGCGCGGTCAGGATGAGCTGGACGCCATTGGCTTCCTGAAACTAATGAAAGGCAAATGCAAGGAGCTGGGCATCTCCGAAGAGATGATGAAGCGCGCGGTCAATGTCGGCTTTTCCGGCGGCGAAAAGAAGCGTAACGAAGTCCTGCAAATGGCGATGCTGGAGCCGACCTTCTGCGTACTCGACGAAACGGATTCCGGTCTGGACATCGACGCGCTCAAGATCGTCGCCGACGGTGTCAACGCGCTGCGCGGCGAGGGACGTTCCTTCCTCGTTATCACGCACTATCAGCGTTTGCTCGACTACATCAAGCCGGACGTCGTTCACGTCATGGCGCATGGACGCATCGTCAAGACGGGCGGCCCCGAGCTCGCGCACGAACTGGAAGCAAAGGGC
>QFNK01000247.1 GCA_003240795.1 Micavibrio aeruginosavorus
CACTTGTCGCTGACGGCGAACCCGTCGCACCTTGAGTGCGTCAACCCTGTCGTCGTTGGCAAGGTGCGCGCAAAGCAGGCGCAGCGCGGCGATGAAAGCGGCGAACAGGTTATGCCGATGCTGCTTCACGGCGACGCGGCGTTTGCCGGCCAGGGAATCGTGCCTGAAACGCTGATGATGTCCGATCTTCCGGGCTACCGTATCGGCGGGACGATGCATATCGTCATCAACAACCAGATCGGCTTTACGACGATGCCGAAATTCTCGCGCTCCGGCCCGTACTGCACGGATGTCGCGAAAATGGTTGCCGCGCCGATCTTCCACGTCAATGGCGATGATCCAGAGGCCGTCGTGCATGTTGCGCGCATTGCGACCGAATATCGCCAGAAGTTCAAGAAAGACGTCGTTATCGACCTTTACTGCTTCCGCCGCTTCGGCCACAACGAAGGGGACGAGCCGGCCTTCACACAGCCTTTGATGTACAAGCGTATCAAGGACAAGGCGTCCGCACGCGAAATCTATGCCAAGCAGCTGGTCTCCGAAAATGTCGTGACTGATACCGAAGCGCAGGCGATGGTCGATGAGTTCATGAAATATCTGGACGAGGCGTTCGAAGCGACGAAGAGCTATAAGCCAAACAAGGCGGACTATCTCGAAGGCCGCTGGAGCGGGATGAAGGTCGCGTACGGCGACGACCGCCGCGGCGACACGGCCGTTTCCATCGACAAGCTGCAGGAAGTCGGCAAGGTTCTTTCCAATGTTCCGTCCGATTTTGCGGTAAACCCGAAAATAGCGCGTCTCCTCGAAGCGAAGAAAAAGATGTTCGAAACGGGCAAGGAATTCGACTGGGCGACCGGCGAAGCGCTTGCCTTCGGATCGCTCCTCAAAGACGGGTACGCGGTGCGTATTTCCGGTCAGGATGTCGGACGCGGTACGTTCTCCCACCGTCATGCGATCATGTACGATCAAAACACGGAAGAGAAATACATCGCGCTCCAACACATCGCGGATGGCCAGCCGAAGTTCGAGGCGCATGACTCGCCGCTCTCCGAATTCGCCGTTCTCGGTTTCGAATACGGTTATTCGCTGGCGGAACCGAAAACCCTGACTATCTGGGAAGGCCAGTTCGGCGACTTCGTCAACGGCGCACAAACCATCATCGACCAGTTCATCTCTTCGGGTGAATCGAAATGGCTGCGTATGTCGGGTCTCGTCATGCTGCTGCCGCACGGTTACGAAGGGCAGGGGCCGGAGCACTCCTCCGCGCGTCCCGAGCGTTTCCTCGAGCTTTGTGCGGAAGACAATATGCAGGTCGTCAATATCACGACACCTGCCAACTATTTCCACGCGCTGCGCCGTCAGATGTGCCGTGACTTCCGTAAGCCGCTGATCGTTATGTCGCCGAAATCGCTTCTGCGCCACAAGCTCGCGGTTTCCGATCTTGCGGATTTCGGCCCCGGCACGTCGTTCCACCGCGTCCTCTGGGATACGGATCAGGACAGCCTCGCAAAGGCGGACAAGATCAAGCGCGTCGTTCTCTGCACCGGTAAGGTCTATTACGACCTTCTGGCCGAGCGCCGCGAGAAGAAGATCGACGATATCGTCCTTCTGCGCGTCGAGCAGCTTTATCCGTTCCCGCACAGCGTGCTGGCGGAAGAGTTGAAGAAATACCCGAACGCCGAGATCGTATGGTGTCAGGAAGAGCCGCAGAACCAGGGCTACTGGCATTTCGTCGACCGCCGTATCGAGGCCGTTTTGGGCGAGATCAAGCACAAGGGCGCGCGTCCACGCTTTGTCGGCCGCATTCCGGCCGCTGCCCCTGCAACGGGTCTTCTGGCCCGTCACCAGGCGGAGCAGGCGAAACTGCTGGGCGAAGCGCTGGCCGCGTAAGCCGTTTTACCGATCAATCCTTTGAAAACCGCCCTTCGGGGCGGTTTTTATTTACATATGGGCTTGTTTCCGCTTATATCCCTTAATTGTTAAATTAACATGGGATAGAAAATTATGCAGGATTTTGGCGGACAAAAAGTCCATATCATTGAAGAAACGGGTGCGGCGGCAATTTTTGATGCCCTGAAAGCGCGCGGTATAACGCAGGCGCATTTCAACAACGGGACATTCATGTTGCCGAAGGAAAAGTTCGCGCCAGCTTTTTTGGCGGCGTTCAAGCGCGTAACTGATCTGCGTGACCCAGTGAACGGCGTAAATGTTCCGTTGGTTGTTGCCATCAATTCCGATAAAAGCATGAAGGATTCTTACGCAGGGAAAGATAATGAAGCGGCGCTGGTCGAAAATCTGGTTCCTCAAGAGGAAAGGGCCGCTAACGCTGCTTCCCTGTTATCTTCTCTCTATCCAGACCGTTCTGTTGCGGTTGTTTTTTATGATGAGCAAACACCTCATGAGATATACAGCGGTCTTTCCAAGCTTGGTTTCGGTCTTAAATCCTTGCACAAGGTAGGATTTGGAACGAGCGACAAGGAAAAGCCGATCATCGGCGCGGAATTTTTCGAATGGGTTTTTGCCTGCCCACTGCCTTTTGATGCAAAGCCTGTGATGTATAACGACACACGGGATGCTCTGGAAACGGATGTTCGTCCCAATCTCGTGGAAAAACTGACAGTTGTGCATGGGCCGCACGGGGCGCCTTACATGATTCCAGATGGAACGTTGCTATTTTCTTTGCCGATGGAGCTGAAATATCTGGGTGTGCGAGAAACGCGTTTGGGTGACGCTGCGCCAGAATTTAAACGTTAACAGCTGCAAGGTATGAAAGCCGCCCCTCGGGGCGGTTTTTTATGGAACCTTTTGGCCAAATTTGCCATATGTATGCCATGAGTAGCGTTACTATGTGGAAAGCCATTTATACCGACCAGTTTGGCCGTGATTTTGTCGTTCAGACGCCGGGCACCAAGCTGGAGCCGGGGGCCAATTATTATCATGACCAGACCCAGAAAGGACATCTTCACTGCTTTTACTGCAGGGCGGGTGTTCATTTTAACGGCGGCACCGTGTCAACGGCTGGCAGCAGCAGCGGCGGCGTTTCCCCGCATTTCGTGACCGATAGCGGCGAAAAGCATCAGGACTGCCTATGGGAATTTCAGGAGCCGTCCCAGAACCAGAAAGATATCGACTATACCAAGGGGTATCGCCTTCACATCAACACGGCGCGTTATAGCAGTCTGTTCAATCAGAAATCCGGCGTTTACGAGATATCGGAGAACGGC
>QFNK01000248.1 GCA_003240795.1 Micavibrio aeruginosavorus
AATCTCATCATAATGCGCCTTCCCGTAAGGAAGGTGGTCCAGCAGGCGGGTCGGCTTGCATTTCGGCTCGAACGCAAGAACGGCGGCGCACAGGCACTCTTCCCAGCGCCCGGGATGCTGAAATGCCTCGACACCGCAGTCCTGCATCGCGGCAACCATGTTCATGGCTGCGGAAGGATGGAGCGCCGCGTTTTCGGATTGTGGCTTAAAACCTTTCACGCGACATTTCCTTATATTTCCGGTTATGCTCGTTCAAATTCTGATGGCTGATTTCCTGCAAAACGCCTTTGTTGAGGAAAAGATGGCGCGTTGCCTGTGACGTGATGTTGCGGTCGTCCGAGCACACGATCATCGTCGCTTTGCCCGAGAGCCGTCCCAGAAGATTGTAGACAAGATTGTACCCCGCCCGGTCGAGCGAACGATCGGCGTTGTCGTAGATGATCAGGCGCGGTTTCGGCGCCAGTACGCGCACCATGGAGATGCGCTGCTTTAACCCCGGGGTGATCGTATCCATGGCGTTGCCGTTCAGATATGTGTCAAAACCTGAGGGAAGGGCGGCGATATCACGGTCTATCTGGAAAAGCGCTGCCATCTCTTGGACTTTTTCCGCCGGTATCTGGCCGAAACATGTCAGGTTGTCGCGGATCGTCCCGCGGAATATCACGCCTTCGCTTTGAATATATCCGACATGGTTGATCAATTCTGTCGGCGGGTAGGCCAGTATGTTTACGCCGTCAACCAGCACTTCGCCTGCCGTCGGTGCATAGATGCCGCTGATAAGATCGAGCAGGGAAGACAGCGCGGCGCTGTCATTGGACGCGATGGACAAGAAATCACCGCGCTCCAGGGAAAGGTTCATGTCTTTTAGAAGCCACGGCTCATCTTCTTTTCTTTTGAAAGAAAGGTTTTTTATCTGCAGCTTCCCTTCCCGCTCCGCAGGCAGGGCGGGTTGATGAATCACCGGGTGAAGCGGCGCATCGAATAGGCTTTCGACCTTTTGCCGCGCAAGAACGTAGTCCTGATATTTCGTCCAGAGGGCGAGGGCCTTTTGTACCGGCATCATGATACGGCCGGACAGAAGAATGGTGGCGATCAGGGCGCCCGTGGAAATTATACCTTCAAGGGCAAGGACGGCGCCAAGTCCTATGACGCCGGCAATCATGACGTTCGAAATGACGGCTGCGGTGTCGAACGTGCGTGCGGAACGCAGGGTGACATCATAATTCGCGAGGGTTGAGCGCTCTTCATAAGCCTCGTACCGACGCGTGAAGATATTCTCCAGCCCGAAGGATTTGATGCTGTGTACCCCTTCCAGACTTTCGATCAGGAAATCGTAGCGCTTGTCGTCAACCTTGTCGCGGGAGACGAGCGCCTGACGTATTTTTCGCCCATGCATGAATGATACAACCGTAAAGATCATCAGTGCCGCGACCGGAACGATAGCGAGCGGGCCTGATATGTAGATGGTCAGGACGATGAAAACAGGCACGAAAAGCAGATCGAAGATCGTGATCAGCGAATAGCCGTCATAAAAATCCTTGAGCTTGCCGATGGAGGCGAGGCGGTTCAGTTTCTCTCCGATGGCATATTCCATCGGCACGGACAGGTCGGATTTCAGGATATGATCCATCGCCTTACAGGACAGCCTGTGTTCATAGGCGGCACCGGCCCATCCCATGCTGTAGGCACGGCCAAGGCGCAGGAGCATCTCGAGCACCACGGCGATGCAAACGCCCGACACAAGAACCGCCAGCGTACCCGACCCCTGATTGGGCAGGATGCGGTCGTATATCTGAAGGGTCATTGCCGGAAGGGCGAGGGAGAGAATATTGATGGAAAGGCTTGATATGAGGAGATCCGTTTTCGCGATCCTGAAGCCGTCGGGCTTCAGGATATCCTTATCCCCCATAATATGTTCTATCATCCGAATAAACCTCCATGATGTCCGCCGCCCAGAAGCCCGCCAGCAACGGGCAGAACGGGTGTGATAAGTGATATGACGGGAGCCGCTACCGCGATTGGATCAATCGCTGGTGTGTCTGTGGCGCCGAGCAGAGAGCCGCCCAGCAGGCCTGATACGTCCGGAACAACGCATTCCGTCCATGCCAGAGGTGACTGGTCAAGGCTTTCTCCGATATCCGGCAGCAATGCACCGAGATCAAGGCCGCCCGTATGCGCCGGTGCCGTAAGCGCGATACCGACGGCGGTTTCGGCTGTATCGAACAGGCCGCCGACGATTGAATCGACGGTGCAGAACAAATCATCGGCATGAGGTACATGGGAAAGCAGTTCCGAAGTGCCCTCACCGAGAAGGTCACCCGCGCCTGCCAGAAGGCCGCAGTCTCCTGTGCCGCCGCTCGCTGAATCGAAGAGAGTGTCTGCCGTATTGCCAAGAAGATTGGCGGCGGCCCCAAGATCGATGTCTATATCGCCAACGATCCCCTCAAGCGGATCGAGCGGAAGAGAAAGCGTCTGCGTCACAAGATCAAATCCGGCAATGTCGAGATTGAGCGGAACGGTAAGATCGGTATCTGTTCCAGTCGTGTCATTCGTACCAAGCAGGCCAAGCCCGATATTTCCCGCAACATCGATATCGCCTGTAAGATCTTCGGCCACGTTCACAACGCCGGATGTAATATCGGAGACCGGTTCCAGAACTTCCAACGGCGCGCCGCCGGTCAAAGAGATGTCCGTGTCTCCCGGTGTATTCTGGAAGGAACCCAGTCCCAGAAGATCGTTGGTCAGATCCAGATTGATATCAATATCGCCGAGCAGGAATTCGACGGCATCCAGCGGTACATCAAGCGCTATGTTTGGAATATCAAGGCCGAGCACATCCAGATCTGCGCCTACGGCCAGATCATGATCTCCGGCGGAGGCATCGTAATTAAACGGGTCGAGAATGACGCCGAGCGATGTATCGGAGAGGATATTCCCCGTCAGCCCTGCAAGCGGATCTAGGACGGGAGAGAGGTCAAGCGTTTCGTTCAGAACGTTCAACACGTTCCCGCCATTAAGAAGATCAAGATTTAGGCTCGTCAACTGATCCAGTGTAGCGTCGAGGGTCAACCCGATAGGACCGGTGGGAAGAGGGAGCCCGTCGCCGCCCAGAATATTATTGACCGTTTCGAATACGTTGTTCGTGATTGTGGTCAGTATATCGGCAACGTCCTCCGTAACATTTGTAACGGTTCC
>QFNK01000249.1 GCA_003240795.1 Micavibrio aeruginosavorus
CACGTCCTTTGTCCGCTTTTGATTTTGGCGCGTTGTGCTCGCACTCCTCAAAGAAAAACCCGACAGGGACACCCAGCGTTCCGGCGATCTCATACAGCCTTCCGGCACTTACGCGGTTTGTACCGTTTTCGTATTTTTGAAGCTGCTGAAACGTAATTCCAAGCTTGAGAGCGAGATCCTGCTGTGTCAGACCTAAAATTGTCCGTCTGTTTCTGAGAGCCTGGCCGACATGTTTATCGATCCAATTGGCGCGGCCCTTTTTCTTGTCACCGACGTCTTTTTCTACCGCATTCTTCAAAGCAACCATAACTCACCTATTCAATTCTACTATACGAGTTATAGAATAGATGACCGGTTAGTCAACCAAGAGAACTAGTTCACGGTGATTTTGTCTACACGGTTACCCTTCCCCCTTCTAAATCAATAGGTTAATTTACATCAGCCGACTCGGCACTTGCCGCATAGGCCAGAAAAGCCGCTATTTCCTGATGGCTGAGAGACAAAACCTTGACTAGAAGCTCATGTAATTGAACCAGATCGGAATCAAGATCCCCAATTTTTTCCAGATCCGCAAAGAATGTATCCATGGAAGATTCAATACGGTCTGCGGTTTTGCGAAGCCCCATCTTCCGCACCTCAAGCGAAAGATAAAGAATTGAAAAGATCATTCCCGTATATTTTCCGTGACTATCCTGAACCTTTATTTCCGCCAGTTTTTTCTGCATGCGGTCATCCCCCTGCCGGACGGGGTTGAAAGGCATATGGCCGTTCAAGAAATACAGGGGTCATGGGAACAGCCCCGTAATCCAGTATGTCGGCAGTCAGCCCTGTATTCTTTTCGATTCTGGAGATGACCGCATCATCGATGTGCATGATGCCCGCATACACGTTGTATATTTTGCCCAGATCGTTGATTTCACGGTTAGGGCCCAGTCTTTCAACTTCCAACCCCATTCTTTCATAGGTGCGTGGCCATACTTTTTCAGGCATGAAGCAGAAGAGCGCCTTGATGCCCTTGCTGTGTGCGTAGAAGAAACTGGAAGACAGCAAGCGGTTTACGAGAGGCTCGCGCGTCTCTCTTGTGCAAAAGACATTTTGATCGATGATAAGCCTGCTCGTTTCCCAGATATCATTTCCGGTGGGCACTTCTTTTCCCGGATAGATCAGATCGCCGAAGGACTGATGTATCATGGAGATCGGCCGTCCGTTTAAATCCACGCTCGGGGAAATTCTTACAACGCCGTCTATGCTGTGGAATGCTTCCTTCTGCACGAAGTAGACTGTGCCTGGCTTGTCCTGATCATCGGCTTCCGAAAAGAGAACTGATCTTGGTTGTTTTTGAAATGTAAGCCCGTCCGACCACCCAAGGTCGGATGTCTCCTTGTAACGCAGGTCAAAGGCAGCGGCCAATACGTTATCAGGATAGAAATTCATGCAGCTGTCGATAGACACTACTTTAACTTTACTCATACTTCCCCCGCAAAAAATGCAAGGAAAGGCTATGATCATTCAGAATGGCAGCCCACTACCATTTCTGGTAGGTCACTACATTCGGGAAAATTAATTCCAGCCTGATAGCTTTGGTAATGGCGTATATCTTTCCGTTCGCTTCCAGCTTGATGAAAATATTTTTCCAGTGATAGCGAACGGTATTCGAACTGATGTTCAGAAGCGTCGCGATGTCTTCGTCGATTTTCCCCTCGGCCGCCCAGCACAGAATTTCTTTTTCCCGGACGCTCAGGCTGACCTTCACAGGTTCTTCCATCATATTTCTGAACGTTTCATGAAAGTAAACGCTGAGCAGGTTTGCGGCGGCGAGGAATTCATAGTCCCTGCCCTTATGGCTGTCGCTGCGCGCGATACCAACTCCAACAATCTCGCCCGGTTTTCCAATTAAGGATATTCCAATGCCGTCCCTTACGTTGGCATCGGCCGCCTCGTTCATCAGGCGCACGGAATTTTCCGGCGTGTCGTGTCGCGCCGTGACGTCATCCCAAAAAAACGGTTTGCGTGATGCGAGGAGTTCGCGGATGACAGGATCTACATTCAGGTAGTCTTTTTCGACATAATATCTCATCCAATCGTCAGGATAGCTTGTCGCCAGCCCATGCTGCTTGGATAGCTTCAGAGAAGGATGGTCGGTGCATAACGTATAGGCAATACGGTCATAGCCGTGTTTATTCAAAGCCTCGCAAAAAACCGCGAACGCTTCTTCGGGTGTGCCGGACCCGTTTATCCTTTCGATATAATCCCCTAAGTCTTTCATAGTTATTCCCCCACATCATGCGCATCCCCACGCGCATTTATTATACATAATGCGGAAAATCGTTTATCTTCATTAAAAAGACGTTAATTTTTGTAAACTTTATTCGTTAAAATGAGATTTTGGCAATAATTGATCAGATTTTTGCACTGAAAACTTCAAATACTCGTAAAGGCGTTCTTAAAACATCCGTCAAATATGTGGGCTTTGGCAGATCTGCTTCATAACGTGCGGAGAATATACATTGTGCTTAGGCCATCGATCAGGCACAGGCTGCATCACAGGTTCACGGCGTTTTTGCATCATAATGCCGTCTTCTATGATTAAACGCTGATTAAAATATGGTTGCCCGTTTTTGCGGCAGGGTGTTTCCGCTTCATGCAGGACGGCGATGACGATGGCGTCGGGACATTTTTCTTTCAGCAAGCGATAAAAATCGCCTTTTGCTTCAACATCCATCGCGGAGTTCGCCTCATCCAGAAAGAGGATATCAGGCTTCTGCAGCAACATTCTTGCTAAAACAAGCTTCTGCTTCTCCCCTCCTGACAGGGTCCTATCCCAACTATCTCCATCTTTGTCCTTACAGGTTTGATCGAGATGCGGCATGAATTTTTGCAGCCCTACATCCCCCAAAACATTCTGAATTTCATGGTCGGAGTAAAGTTCCTCCCTATCAGGATAGGTGACCAGTTGCCTGAATGTAATATTCTGAAGCTCTATGTCCTGCGTCGCATACATAGTTTTGAAATGCTCGTTGCGCGCGACCGTGCCTCGTCCGTAGGCCCAGAGATATTCCCCGCCGACCGCTTTCATAAAGCAGCTCTTCCCTGCCCCGTTTTCAGCCTCTATCTGCGCCCAGTCACCCGGACGCAAATTAAGTCTCGATACTTTTAAAAACGGCTCCG
>QFNK01000250.1 GCA_003240795.1 Micavibrio aeruginosavorus
TTCATCATCGTCATCGTTGGTCAGCGTAAAGGCCGCGGAATCGTCATAATAGTCGTCGTTCAACGCCAGGCTGGTACCCACGCGCTCGTTCAGAGCGACGTTCAGGTTGTCGCGGAAAACGCCATCGTCGTTACAGTTTTCCGCATCTCCGCGATTCGTGGAGCGGCAGCTCGCGCCATTTCTGACGCCTGCCGCCGTATAACTTCCCGCGCCGTCCCGGCCGTGGCTGACCAGTGCAAATTGCGCAACGGTTGTAATGTCGACGCCCGAGTCATCCAGCATCGTGATTGCGCCTTCCGTCGTCAGGCTGTCCATAGCGTTTGGCTGCACCAGATCCATGGATACGGCATAGGTGTAGCGGTTGTTGAAGGCATCGTTCATGTTGATGCCGCCGATGCTCAATGTACGGGTCGGAACAGCGCCGATGAGAACTAACTTCCCGCCTGTGCCGCTCGCGATGCAGACGCCGTTGGAGCAGGTGCCGGCGCCGCCCGTGATACATTGCTCAACGCCGTAATCCGCCGATCCGATCGGCGCGGTACGGGATGCAGGGCAGGGGAAGCGCTTTTCATTCACGGCGCGTTTCGGGTCGGCGATAATAAAATCTGCCAGCGCGGTACGCACGGTTCCCATACGGGCTTCCTGCGTTTTTTTATGCGATTGCTCGGTATAAGTCTTGAAAAGAGGGATGAGCGCCGAGATCAAGATCCCGATGATAACCAGCACGATGCTGAGCTCCACAAGCGTAAAGCCGCGCTCGTTTTTATTGTGTTTTGAAAGGTTTATCGCCATTTTTAGCCCCCGTGACCGTTTTTTTGCTGGCTGGCTGCGTTATCCATATTCACAGCTACTCACCTGTATTGTAGGAATATTTATCTTAAAATTTCTTTAAAATTAGGAATATGGGGGAATAACCCCCATCTATTTCGCATGGTATGGATTCCATGATGACATATAAATCTTTACACTCCGTTGCATGACATCACGCGCGCCTGCCTCCCTGACATCCTACGATTTCCTGAAATGTGCGGCTCTAGCGTTAATGATTATCGATCATGTAGGGGCGTTTTTCTATCCGGAGCAGGAGTGGTTCCGGGTGTTCGGACGGTTTTCGGCCCCCATATGGCTGTTCCTGATCGGCTTCGCACGAAGCCGTGATCTGCCGCCGCGTCTTTGGGCGGGTGTCTTTATATTAACGGCCGTGAGCTTTACGGTCGGGGCGAACCTCCTGCCGCTGACCATTCTTGTCACTATTATATTATGCAGGCTGGTAATCGATCCGGTGATGGAATGGGTGAGGCGAAAGCCGGTAATTCTTTATCTAATGGTTACCTTTCTGTTTTTCCTGACCTTTCCGACCTTTTTCTTCTTTGAATACGGGGCTGTCGCTTTGCTTCCCGTCATGGCCGGCTATATGACGCGCAACCGCGCGGAACTGCCGTTCGGGAAGGATGATATCTTCCGTTTCTCCCTCATAGCCGGGGGTGCCTATGCAGTCATGGAGCTGGTCGTATTCCTGAACTTCTCCATGACGCAGAAGATGGTTGTCGGGGCTGGGATGATGGCGCTGTTTTCCGCCCTGACCATGTTCAGGCCGCTGGTCTTTGTGCGGCTGACGGATGTTTTGCCAAGGACCTTGGTCTGTCTTATCCAGATCGGCGGGCGGTGGACGCTGGAGATATATATTTTTCATCTGGTTGTTTTCCGTATTTTGTCGCCGTTGGCGCGGGGGGAGGCCATTCCATTTTTCACTTTGCATTTATTTTCATAATTATTATATCGACTGGAAAAAATAGCTTGGAAAACGGCGTGTAAAGCTTGCAAGCCTTGGCGCCGTATGCTATTTCGTGCGCAACTTTAAAAATCGTTAATCACACTGTAAAGGGACATGCGTGGCTTCTAATTCTAGATCCTCAGGCACTGCCGCCTTCCGATATGCTTCTGCCTTGGTCGATCTGGCCATGGAACAGAATGCAACCGCCCAGATTGAAAGGGACGTGGCCGATCTGTCGGCTATGATATCCGCATCTTCCGATTTCCAGACATTGATTCGCTCTCCGCTGATCGGCGCGTCCGACGCGGGCAAGGCGCTGACCGCCATTGCCGACGCGGCGAAGCTGCACGCGCTGACGAAAAATTTCCTCCTGACGCTGGCCAAGAACGGCCGCTTGTCCCAGCTCGAGGCCGTGCTGAAGGCCGTGTCCGATGCGCTTTCCTCCCGCCGCGGTGAAGTGCGCGCGAAGGTCGAGGCCGCATCCGAGCTTTCGGATACCCAGAAAAAATCGCTGGAGCAGGGGCTCTCCAAATCCATCGGCCGCCCCGTCGCCGTGGATGCAAAAGTGAACAAGGACCTGATCGGCGGCCTCGTCGTCACGCTCGGCTCCTTCATGATCGACGACAGCGTGAAATCCAAACTCGACCGTTTGGGCCGCGCCATGAAACAAGACAGCAGCAAGGCTGCATAACCGGATTTATCTAAAGGGAAAAGAAAATGGAAATCAAAGCAGCGGAAATATCCGAAATCCTGAAAAAGCAGATCGCAGACTTCAGCGCGCAGGCTGACGTGGCCGAAATCGGCCAGGTTCTGTCCGTCGGCGACGGCGTTGCCCGCGTTTACGGCCTCGAAGGCATTCAGGCCGGCGAGATGGTGGAGTTCCCGAGCGGCATCAAAGGCATGGCGCTGAACCTTGAATCCGACAATGTCGGTGTCGTTGTGTTCGGTTCCGACCGCGACATCAAAGAAGGCGATATCGTAAAGCGTACGGGCCAGATCGTTCAGGTTCCTGTCGGCCGCGGCCTTCTGGGACGCGTTGTTGACGGTCTCGGCAACCCGATCGACGGCAAAGGCCCGCTGAAAGATGTTTCCTACGCACGCGTCGAAGTAAAAGCGCCGGGCGTTATTCCGCGTAAATCCGTGCATGAGCCGATGCAGACGGGCCTGAAAGCCATTGACGCCCTGGTTCCTGTTGGCCGCGGTCAGCGCGAACTGATCATCGGTGACCGTCAGACGGGTAAAACGGCTGTCGCGATCGACACGATCATCAACCAGAAATACCTGAACAAGGCCTCCGACCAGAAGAAGCACCTGTACTGCATCTACGTCGCTGTCGGTCAGAAGCGTTCGACGGTTGCGCAACTGGTGCGCGAACT
>QFNK01000251.1 GCA_003240795.1 Micavibrio aeruginosavorus
GCCCGCCGGTATTGCCGAGGTTCTGAAGCGTGTAACCGTACATTCTGTAGGCTGCCTGATCATCCCCCAGTCCCGGCAATCCGGCTTTTGCGGCCGAGGACGGGACGGGCGGCACGTTGTTCCATTCCAGAGACAAGGTGCGGGTCTTCAGCCAGAAAACGATATTCAGGCAAAGGACAATACAGAGAACCAGATAGGCGGCATATGGCGTGTTCGCAGCGGCGCGTTTCATCATGCGCGCCCCCTTAGAACTGGCGTCTTCGCATATCGATGACGGTCGCCACGATAACAAGGCAAAGCACAGCCGCCGCCTGCCCCAATACCCATGCGTAGGGAAATTCAGCGGGCATGCCGTAAAGTATCCATTCCGTGCGGCCAGCCATGTCGAGGCGCGGAATGACGATGGAAATAAACTCCATAATCTTCGACAGCATCTTCATCAGGCCGGTTTGCGTTTCAGCCTGAAGAATTCCGAGTATTTCACCCATCAGGCGTGACAGAAGGTAGAATGCGAACACGGCCAGCATGGATGCCGTAGGGCTTGCGATGATAAAGGAAAAGAACATCGCGACATTGGCAACGATCATAAATTCCAGCGCGATGCTCGCCCACCACAAGGCGATGCCGCCATGGGATATGCCGCCCCACGAATAAATACCGATACCGCCGAGAATAAGCGACAGGAGGAATGCGATGGTTGAGAAAGCCGCCGCATGGGTCAGGACGAATGCCGTCCGGCCGATAGGCCTTGAAAGAAGGTAATCAACATCCCTGCTCTCAAATGAGCGGCGAACGAATGTCACGACGAACAAGGACAATGCCGCGACGCCGAACAGCCGGAAACCGAAAGCGCCGAAGGTGCGCGCGAAATCATCCTGTTCCGTCACGACAGACGCGCCAAAAAAATAGGACAGAGATGTGACGACGGCAATAATGGCAATGACCGACAGTACAAGCCTGTCGCGCACGGCAGCCATCAGGATGTAACGGAAAAGAGGCCATATCATAAGAGTTATCCTTTGCGTCAAAAAGCAGAAGGCTCCCGAAGGAGCCTTCGCGCATTCTTACATATCGGAGAACGGCCGGCGGTCTTGAGAGAACGTACGGAACAGGTCCTTGTCCGTCGGAGACACGTTTCCGGCACCTTTGATGATCGTGGCTTTCATCAGCACGACCAGTTCGGTTTTCTCGATTTTGTCGCCATGGTTTTTGAAGAGGTTTCCGACGACCGGAATTTCGCCAAGAACCGGAACGGCGTTCTGCTGTGTGATCGCACGGTCCTGGATCAGACCGCCCATCACGATCGCCTGACCGTTGTTCATCTGGATGACGGAGTCGAATTCCTGAACGCTGACAACCGGAACCGGAGATTCAATGTTGAACGGAAGGTTGGCATCAGCCACGGCGAAGGCAACGCCCGGGTCGTTCACGAATTCCGTGATACGCGTCACCGTTGGACGAACGGCCATGGAGATGGTCTGGTTATCGAGATCGATCGACGGCTGGACGTTGATCAGAACCCCTTCCGGCACGTTGCGGATGTTGGAGTCAACGTCCGTTGTCGTTCCGGAGTCCGTTTGCGAGGAGTTTACGTCGATTTCAAAGTAAACTTGGTTCTTCGCGACGTTCAGCACGGCGGACTGGTTGTTCAGAACCGTCAGTCGAGGGCTGGCCAGAGCGCGGACGGTGCCGTAACGCTGCATCAACTGTACGGCGGCGTTCAGGTCACCGCTGATATATGTGGCGGCGAGACCGAGTGACGGCGCGGATGGCGGATCAAAGGCAGGCGCCAGGTTATCACCAACAGTGTCAACGCCGAGGCTGAGACGATTGCCGAAGATCGGCGACGTGCTCCAGTCGATACCGGCGGCATATTCATCCGTCAGGCCGACTTCGAGGACCTTGGCTTCGATCAGGACCTGAGACGTTGCGGACTTACGCAGTTCGTCAAGGTATGTTTTCATTTGCTTGTGCAGACGCTCTGTCGCGAAGACGGAAATGATACCGGCCTGTTTGTTGATGGAGAAACGCGCTAGGAACGGGTCGTCTTCCTTCTGGACGTTCTGACCGGATTGAGAAGCGCTGGTGCTGTCAGTTGGCAGAGGCTGTACCTGAAGCGTCGCGCTTGGTGGAGCGACCTGAAGATTGCCGTCGGCGCTCAGCAGCACAGGTTCTACAGGGGCGGAACCGGCGACGGCCGTGATTTGCGGGTCAACTTCCGTACGCATGTCGTAAACGCTGTTGTTACGTACGTTGCTTGCCGCGACCATCTGGGTCAGGTTGGTTTCGAGTTCCCTCCAGAAATCCAGCTCGCTTTTCGCTTCGGCCTTGAATTTGGAACCTGTGTCGGCACCTTCACCGGAAACAACGGCGATGTCGTTGCTGATAGAGCTGGTGTTCGTACGGACATAGCTCAGATAGTTGATCTTGTAGATTTCATGATATGGCGTGTCGAGTTCGATACGCACGCTGTCATCGTTGAATTTATAGCGAAGGCCCGTGCTTTCGGCGATGCGGTCGATCACTTCATCGAAAGGCTTGTTCCGCGCGGTGAAGATGATACCGCCGCGGATACGCGGGTCGAGTTCGATGTCGTAGTCCGCCTGGTTCGCCAGTTCATACAGGACATCGCGCAGGGGGACGTTCTGGTTGACGGAAATCGTGACCAGCGGCATCGGCTTCAGCTTGTCCGTCGGTTTTGACACATATTGGCGCAGTTCGGGAATATTGCTGCTGTCTTCTGCCTTTTTGTCGGAGACATCGACAGGACGCGGCGCAAGCGCATCGCGGTAATCCTGAAACTCCATATCCGAGCTCCGGTCGGTTTTGAGCTGGTTCTTGGCCAGTTCGCAGCCCGTGACAGGGAGGATGACGAGAGCGCCTAGAACCAGGACGCGAACGGCGCGTTTGGCGAAAGAACGGGAAAGCATGGTGCTTAGCATGAAGGACGTCCGTGGAAAGAGAAAAGAACAGAATTTAGAATCACACAGCAAATTGTGCGATGGATCGCCCCACTAATCAAGCAATATACAGGGAATCGCGCCCCCTTGGGGAAAACCCGAGCGCGGAATGCGCCTAATCGGAGATGGCTAGACTGGAGGTG
>QFNK01000252.1 GCA_003240795.1 Micavibrio aeruginosavorus
ACGTTCCTTGTTGCCCAGGGCGTGGAAGTCGGCAAATCGCTTTGCGAGCGCGACGTGCTGGACGAGGCAAAAAAGATCATGGCGACGGCTTCAAGCTCGGGATGTGAAATCCTCCTGCCGATCGACCGCGTGTGCGTGACGAAATTCGGTGAAAACGCACCATTCGAAATTCGCAAGACGGATGAAATGCCTGCCGAAGAAGAAGCCGTCGATGTCGGCCCGGAAACGATCGAAATGCTGGAAGACGTTCTGTCCGGATGCAACACGGCATTGTGGAACGGCCCGATGGGTGTGTTCGAGGTCAAGCCGTTCGACCGCGGCACCAACGATCTCGCCCGCGCTGTCGCACACCTAACAAAGGCCGGAAGCCTTGTCAGCGTTGCCGGCGGCGGCGATACAGTTTCCGCGCTGGAAAACGCAGGCGCTGCGGATCAATTCACGTATATCTCCACGGCCGGCGGCGCTTTCCTAGAATGGCTGGAAGGCAAAGAGCTTCCGGGCGTTGCCGCGCTGTCTTCGCAAAAGGCGGCAGCATAATTTATCGCCAATAGAACAAATAAAAACGGCGGGATATTCTCCCGCCGTTTTTCCATTCGGAGGATGGATTCTTTTAGTGGCGTTTCGTATCGAGGATACGGCGCGCTTCGTCGCCGCGCATGCGTTCATACATCGACATGATACGGCCGAGTTCGCTGTGCGTGACCATCTGGCGTGCGTTCTTGCGGAAACGCTCCGTCAGAAGATAAAGATTCATAAAGTCCGCCTTCATCATTCCCATGGCCTTGCAGATCATGGCGATGCCCGCCCCGTCCGGTTCCTTGACCAGATTTTTCGTGACTTCGAACGGCAGGGACGCATAAACGGAAAATTGCGCGAAGAAAGTTGCATATTGGCCGCGTCGCAGCGTCGAGATGATCGACGACAGCGTCAGCATGCCAAATTCCTTCTGGCGCTGCGCGAGAGCGATCATGTGCTCCTGCGAGCTGATTTCGTCAAACGCCCGCATGCCGGACATATCGAGAGAGAGATCGTCCAGAATATCGGCGGCCTGTTCGGCCAGCGCTCCGAAACGCTGAACAAGAACCGCTTTCAGTTCATCACCGATAAAACTGTAAATCTGTTGCGCGATATCTTGCGGAAGGTCGGCACGTGACAGCATCGGACGCGCCAGATCGGGCGTATCTTCGGCCATCTTTGTGAAAATTTCGTACGCGTGATGCGTCAGCGTCAAACCATTGTTTTCCGACAGGTTGACGGCAATCTCGAAATCCTTGGTATTTGCCAATGCATCGATAACAGGCGCGCTCAACGCTTTTCTATGCGCCATGGCACGGCCGTGCTCCACGCCTTTGGCCTGTAATATATAAAGAAGATCCAGATCCTGCAGGACTACGCTGTTGCGTAGTACGGAATCCGCAACGCGAATATCGTCGTTCGCGAGGCTCAAAATCATGCGTAGCGGCGCATTGCCCATCAGGGACAACTGCTCCGCCAGCGCAATTCTCAAATCCGTTTCAGCTTGTTTCATCAGGGCAAGTAAAACATCCGTGATAAGCTCGCCTTCCTTGTCGCTCAGCGGAATACTCAAAAGGTCGACCATGATGGTGGTCAATTCGGCGGTCGCCGGATCATCCCCTTTGTTTCCTGCAAGCGTGTAGAGGTTGTGCGTGTCATAAAGGCGCACAAGCAACGGCGTTACTTCAGGTGTTCTTTCAAGAACTTCAAAACTCATCTCTATCCCCACAGACCATGGTAGCTCTCAGGCAGTTAAGAAAGCGTATATGATCTTAATCTTATGCTGTTAGGCGCTTTTCCGGTTTTATCCGGCGAATCGGCAGAATTCTGCGCCAGCCCTGTGTTTTTATATGAAAAGAGTTTAAGCTTGGTTAAGTTTAGCATGTATTTATATAAAAATGCATCTTTTGCCCCGCCGCACTTTCCTAAGAGATTGTTAAGGCTTTCTATGATAGGATTTTCGCTAGGGAAGAGTCTTATTACAAGGTTCAAGGTCAGGGTCAGTCATCATGGTTTATCCAGTCAGCGGTCAGCCGCAACAATACGCCGCAAGCACCGCCATACAGCCGGGCGTCGCCAATCAGCAACGCGAGCAGGTCAAAACCGAGGATTCCACAAAACCTCAGGGTACGGAAACCGCCCGCACGGAAGCAAGCCAGACGAGAAGCAACAACCGCGTCGAAGACTCCCGCTCCAGCCAATATGCATCGGACAGCAGGTCAACGGACTCAGGTTCGGTTTATTCCAGCTCTTCCCGCGGGACGCAGCTGGACATCACGGCCTGAGTTATAAATACCTCCAAAGATAAAGGCGCCATCACGGCGCCTTTTCTTTTTTTACTGGAATGCGACCTCGTTGAAGGAGCGCAGCTTGCGGCTATGGAGTTTTTCGGGGCCGATGCTACGGAGGATTTCCATCGTTCGCAGGCCGATTTTCAAATGCTGTTCCACACGCTCGCGGTAGAAACTGTCGGCCATGCCGGGGAGCTTCAACTGGCCGTGCAGCGGCTTGTCGGACACGCACAGGAGCGTTCCATACGGCACGCGGAAGCGGAAGCCGTTGGCGGCGACGGTGCCGGATTCCATGTCGAGCGCGATGGCGCGGGATTGGGACAGACGCGCATTCTGGCGGATCGCCGGGCGGAGCTCCCAGTTGCGGTCATCGACCGTCGCCACAGTTCCGGTCCGCATGATTTTCTTCAGATCATATCCTTTGAACCCCGTAACCTCGGCCACCGCCTGTTCAAGGCTGACCTGGATTTCGGCGAGGGCTGGCAGCGGAATGCTCGGGTGCAGATCGTGGAACAACACGTTGTCCTCCCGCAGATATCCGTGTGCCAGAACGTAGTCACCCAGGCTCTGCGAATTCCGCAGACCGGCGCAGTGGCCGAGCATCAGCCACGCATGCGGGCGGAGGACGGCGACGTGGTCGCTGATCGTTTTTGCGTTCGACGGGCCGACCCCTATATTCACCATCGTGATGCCGGACCCGTCCGCGCGTTTCAAATGGTAGGCGGGCATTTGCGGCATGCGGCGGAGGAGCGTTCCCTCCTCGTCCCGGTGCACGCGGTCGCCGGGGG
>QFNK01000253.1 GCA_003240795.1 Micavibrio aeruginosavorus
GGGCTATTCCGCCAGCCACGTCCGCAAGCACCTTTTGGCGAAGCGAAACCGCGAGCTGAAGGAATCCGCAAACACCACCGTTATCAGCAACCGCCAATCCGCCCGCGCCCATTCCGGGACAGGCGGCGTGGTTGCTGCCGTTAAACAAAAACTTGGAATGAAGGAGTAACCAGACCATGAATCCAATTCTTGAGCAAAATGTCATTGGCGATTTTCTTCTCAGGGAAGAAGACGCCCATTACAGCCGCGGCCTTGCCACGGTCATTGAAGGCGCGGGCATCCTCAAGCCCGGCGCGGTTTTGGGAAAGCACACGAAAAACAGCGTGACCGCTACCCCGACCGCAGGCAATACAGGCAATGGCGTCATGGGTACTGTGACGCTTGGCGCGCTGGCCGAAACAGGCAACTACCTTTTGCGGTGCATTGCCGCGGCGACAAACGCCGGGACATTCGCCGTATTCACTCCGTCCGGCTATCGGCTGGCCGACGCCACCGTCGCGGCGGCTTACGCCGGAGGCCACCTGAACTTTACCCTCGCGGACGGAGCCGCGGATTTCATCGTCGGGGATACGTTCACAATCGCAGTTACCGGCGACGGTAAATACGATTACGCGAAGGCGGGCGCGGTCAATGGCCTTGCCGATGCGGTGGCCGTTCTGCTCGTTCCGGTCGATGCAACCGCAGACGATGTTCCAAACGTCCTGATTTTGGAACGTGACGCCCTCGTATCTACGCAAGGGCTGATTTTTGATGAAACCATTGATGACGACAACAAGCGGGCCGCCATGATCGCGGGCCTGAAAGAAGTCGGCATCCTTACCGTACAAGGAGCCTAAACCATGCCTAATATCATTGATGTATTCAGCGGCGACGCCTTTTCTGTGAAGGAACTGACCGACTCGATCAACCTGTTTCCGAACAGTTACGGGCTGATTAACTCGCTCAATCTTTTCTCTCATAAGGGCGTTGCCACAACCTCGGTCGGTGTTGAAATCAATAAGGGCGTCTTGAACCTTATTCAAAGTAAGCCCCGCGGGTCGCAAGCGAACAAGAATATTCGCGGCAAGCGTGAAATGCGGTTCTTTGAAATTCCGCATTTCCCGCTGGACGATACCATCCGGCCTAGCGATATTCAGAACGTCCGGGCATTCGGCAGTCCCGATCAGGCAAAAACGCCTGAAACGGAAGTGGCCGACCGTTTGGGAGAAATGTCGAAAAAACACGACATTACCCTTGAATATTTGAATGCCGGGGCAATCGCCGGACAAATCCTTGATGCGGACGGTTCCGTTATTCTCGATATCTTTGATGAATTCGGGGTAGAGGAAAACAAGGTCAATTTTGATCTTACAAATGCCGCCGTGGAACTTCCTGAAAAGACGCAGGAAGTTTGGGGCTTGATCGAGGACAATCTGGATGGCGATACGCTGGACGGTATTGTCGCGCTTTGCAGCCCGGCTTTCTTCAAATCCTTGGTCAATCATAAATCCGTCAAGGAAACTTTCAAGGAATACAAGGATACGACTGTCCGCCTTGCCAATATCCTGTCCCAAATCGGCAATGCGGGCGGCCCCGGCCTGCCCGGAACCGCCGAACAAGCGACCGACCCCATGCGGCGCGACGTTCGCAAGGGGTTTTTCTGGCAGGATATCTGGTGGCTGGAATATCGCGGCAAGGCGACATTCCAGCAGGAGGATGGCGATACGGCGACCCGCAATTTCATTGCGGCGAATACTTGCCGTTTCCTGCCGCTTGGAACGCAAGACACTTTCCGCAGCTATTCCGCGCCCGCGGACTGGATGGAAACGGTCAATACGGTCGGCCTTCCCAAATACGCGAAGATTGTTCCCGATCAAGGCGGGCGGTGGGTGGAATTGCTTTCAGAAAGCAATCCGCTGCCGCTTTGCCTGCGCCCGAAAGTCCTTGTCAAAGGCGCGCGCGCCGCTGCGGATTTGTAAATTTCCCCACCGCTGGCAACTTGCCGCCAGCCCTTGCCGGGGCTGGCGGTCTTTTCTTTTCAACCCCTTCAAATCCTGAAAAGCCATGAGCATTTTTTCCTTGGTCGTTGACCGTAACTTTTTCGTTATGGGCGAACCCGCCATTTATACGCCGGAAGGCGGCACACCCAAATCCATCAAGGTCATGCCGCGCCGCCCGGATGAAATTATCGGCCTTGGTGATGCGTCGCTTTCTTCAAATACCGCCATTTTTGATATCCGCGTGGCCGAGATCGCCAACCCGCAGGAAGGCGATACCCTGATTTTCAAGGGCGTTTCCTATGTCGTGCAGGGCAGCCCGGTTTATCAGGATGGCGACCGGCTGATCTGGCGTGTCGATACCTACCCGCAGGAGCAGCCATGAAGCTCATAACGCATATTGGCAATACGATAAGCTCGGATTTTCGGCGCGAACGCAAAACTATTATCAACTCAATCAAGCTCGGCACGAAAGAAGGCACTGACGGTCTGAAAAACGAATTGCAGAGCCAGATTGTCAAGTCCGGCATGGGGACGCAGCTTTCAAAATCATGGCAGCGCAAGTTTTACGAGAATAATGGCTCCAATCCTGCCGGGTTTGTCTATAGCAAAGCCCCGGATATCGTGCGCGCCTTTGATGAGGGCGTCCTTATCCGCGCCAAAAATAGAATCTGGCTGGCTTATCCCACCGAGAACGCGCCTAAACGCCTTGAAAACAAGCGCATTACTCCGGCCTTGTTCGTCAAGCATAACGGCCCCTTGCGTTTCGTACCGCGTGACGGTCAATCCGCCTTGCTGGTCACAGATAATTACCGCGCCTCCTACAGCCGCAAGACCGGCGAATTCAAAGGCTTTCGCAAAATCAGGGCCAAGAACCCGGCAACGGCAAAACGGCGCGTAACCGTCGCCATGTTCGTCTTGGTGCGGCAGGCGAAACTGCCAAAGACGCTTAACGTCGAATCCGCCGCCTCAAAGTGGGGTGCGGCAATCCCCCGGCTCATTCACAACATTTATACGAAAAGCTAGTCATGCAGAGCCACGCCGAGAAGATTCTGGACAAGCTGAAAACGCTGATTGCCGCGGCGACCAGTGCGAAGATCGAGCGCAATTC
>QFNK01000254.1 GCA_003240795.1 Micavibrio aeruginosavorus
AATTTGCCTCTCCGTTTCAGAATTTGATACCATAATTTACATGAGAACTTCGCAAACCGCTTTCAGCGCAGCAAACAATCAACCCTCTGTAGCTCCTGCGGAGGTGCGTCCTATGGCACTGGTTATAGACATTCAAGATTTTGACCGAATGTCGCCTGAAGATGCCAGAGCCTATGCAGATCATCTGGCTAAAAAACTTTCTGAACTTAGAGAAAAAAAGCCTCCTGTTCCCGTCACATGGGTTGCCATGCGGAAGGAGGCGCAATTTTATAATCCAGATGATTATTCGGGGACGGGAACGCCGCCTGTAAGAGATGAATCTACTCTTATAGAGATGGGCTTTCACGGTGAGAGCAAAGAATACAAGGATTTTATACTAAAGCACGGCCCGCGTGTGAGTGAAGCCGTCGTCTGCAAGTCTGTAAAGAGTGCACTACTGGAACTTAGCGATACGGAAGATAGGCCAAAATACAAAAAGTCACTTGAGGCAAATGAAACCGGCGGAGAGAAGCTTGAAGATTATTTCAATACAAACAAAACTCTTGCCGACTATTTGAGAGAGCAATATCAAGGGCGCGGCGTGAACAAAACTTTTCTTATGGGGGCAGTTTCGTCTCACTGTGTTTCAGAAACAGCCGTTAGCGCAGCTTTGAAAGGGTTCAATCCCCAAATCTTCCACGACATGGTTCTGAGTTGGGGCGGCGATGAAAATAAGGTCAACCCTCAAACATCGCTTTTACTTTGGCGAGGTACAGGAGAATCTGATCCGGATAAGTGGAACTCGTTTCATAAAGGAAAAATAGAAGAAAAGATTCGGAATATTTCTTCCGATAGCGCACGAGAGTTTTCTACGGATGATGTGGCAGCATTCCGCAAGATAGATTTTTCGACAATTCATGATACTGCAGACACTCAGGTGTCAAAAATCCCACAGATTCAACGACACGCCGGCCACCCTATGTATAATTAACAAACTCAGGTGTTGTATGAACAATAATTGTAACTCTGACAAATACGTCCCTCTTGATGCTGCAAAAAATCTGATCATTGCAGCCCTGTATCAATATCATCCGGAACTTGCCGACAGAGCGGCCGATATTTTTGAAAGAGAAGGCCATACGATCATTGATAATCCTGAAAGGGTCACAGGGATGATGCAATGCCGTCCCGCCGGTGCAGAAGTGATAACGGATGAAAACCACGACATGTATATTTCTGAAGAAGATTTTAATGCACGGTTTGGCCCCAATTTTACTGAACGGGGCAATATAAGAGAACATGCTGTGATAGACTATGAGTATCTCGGAACACCAAATTCAATCCTTTATCTTGCGCATGAAATGGGACATGCCATAGCGGATGATATCCAGCGTGAAAAAGGTTTAACCCATAAAGATTTTAAGTGGCCCCAACAGGAAGAGCAGGCTTATTTTGTACAAAGTATTGTGTCCCATTACACGGGCATTCCGTCCCCTGAAAACATAACCAGTGACGATCTAAAAAGTCAGTTTGAAGGAAGTGATCGTCCCAAACAATTTCGAGCCGCCCACAATAGATTTACTGATAGCTTGTCCATGGATTCTCAGCAGCGTTACGAGCAAATGGTTATGGCTTTATCTGGAAATTTTGATAATGGAGGTGCGCGTCTACAAACATTAACGAACGCCTTAGCAAACCAACCAGCAAATAGGCTGTGACACTTTTTTGACATAAAGGCATCCGTAGCCCGCGCCCGAAAACCCATAAAAAAACCGCCCGATCTGCTCGACCGGACGGCTTGTAAAGGTTTTCGATTATGCCGCCTCGTCGGACGTTGCGTCTTTTTCCTTGGCGCGGCGTGTCACGATGCGGCCATCAAGCGGAACCATATCGAGTTGCTGGTTAAAACCATCGCCGTCCTCATGGATCCATGCGGCGCCGCTGCGCGTCCAGATGTCTTTCGTTTCGCCATTCGATTGATAGCTTTTAACGTGATACACAACATGGGTGGGTTTATTGGACATTGTATTTCCCTTTCTTTTGTTCAAAGCGTGATTGCCTTGTGCAAATGGGAAACGGGCTGTCCGCCCGCGCTTTTGCCATCCGTTTTTTGGATTGCGCGAGGAAGCCTTTAGGCGGGGAAAAAACTGATTGCAAAAAGTGGCAAGCCCGTAAATTGCACATAAAAAGGCAAGGGACTTGACCAAAAGAAAAGGGCAGGGAAATCAATACCCCCGCCCTTGCCGTACTATCTGTTATAAAAATCCATCATCATCGAAGGGCGCAGGGAAAGGCTGTTATGGCCATCGGGGATGCAATCCCTGTCCTGGTCGCGTTCCAGCTTCTTCATGCGGTTCCTGATGGCTGAAATCAACGGTGTGTGCGGGGATTGCGCACGCTGTCCACGAGAGGGCTGGCGGAAGCCTGAAAAGCCGGTGAGAAGATCGTAGGCGGCCTGCAGGGTTTCGAGCGAGCCTTCCTCCCAAATTATCCGCAAGGGAAGGGCGCGGACATGAAGGCCGCATTGCGTGTTTTTAAGGCGGCTGGCGTTGCGTTTTTCCAGCAGGTGGGCGGTATCCACCCATTCGGCCAGAGTGCGCCAGAAAAGGCGCGCGCGGGGCGTCTGGTACAGTATAGACATTATGCCGCCTCCTTCTGCGTCTGCTGGCCGAGCCATTGTTTGCCCTTCGCCGCCGTGATATTGAACCTAGCCCATAAATCCTTGTCCTTGAAGGTCAAGTGAACCGTTCCTTTCATCCAGAATTTGATGTGGAAAAATTCACTTTCGGTTTCGTTATCGAAGCCTTGCGACACGCCGCGCCCCAAAATCTCGAATTTCCGGCGCATGGCCTGTGCAATCGTGCCACACTCCTTGAAATCCTTGCCTGACAGGACGCACAAAACACGGTCTAGGTCGTGATAAATGTCGATATTAGAGCCGTGATACGCGCAGAAATACCGCCCGTAATCCTTCTCGAATTTACACCCCCAAGGGAAAACAATCTTCTTGTTGACCTTGTAGCTGTCATTGGTTTTCCAGCCTTCAATATGGTTCGTGTTGCCCTTGTAATAGCGGGTAAGCTCGTCAAAGACATTCG
>QFNK01000255.1 GCA_003240795.1 Micavibrio aeruginosavorus
GCCTGAACGCGGCTGATCTGGCGCGCCGGGCCGAGGCGCCTGGCGCCACCAGCGCATCAGGCGTCGATCCTGCGGCGGAAGGTTTCTGGTTCAGCAGCTTCGACGGTGAAAGCGACCGGGAGACCGTTCTGGAGAAACAGGAAAAGCTGAACGATCAAGGAGCCCTGAAAACATCCTTTACGATCCCGCAGAAAGATATCGCATACGGACAGATCATCGTTGAAAGCGGCGTCCGTGACGACCGCGGCAAAACGGTTGCATCCGAAGCGCGCGCAGATTACGCGGGCGTTGACCGGTTTGTCGGCCTCAAGCAAACCGAATGGGTCTACGATTCCGGCAGGCCTGCAAATATTCTCTCAATCGTCACGGATGAAAAAGGAAAGCCTGTCGGCGGCGTAAAGACACATCTTCTTGTAGAGCGGGAAGAAATATCGACCGCCAGCGTCAAAGGTGCGGGCAGCGCCTATCTTGCCGACAATACGGCCGAGTGGCAGAAAGTTTCCACATGCAGTCTGCGCTCCGGCAAGGAAGGCCAGGGCTGCGCCTTTACGCCTGAAAAGGCGGGAGCCTACCGTGTCACGGCCTCCGTACACGATACAAAAGGACGTGAACACAAATCGACCCAGCAATTCTGGGTCAGTGGCGGCGACTACGTACAATGGAACGAGGGGCGTGAATACGCCCTGCCCCTTACCCCGGAAAAGGCGGAATATAAAGTCGGCGACACGGCGCGCTATCTGATACAGAACCCGTGGCCGGGCGTTCAGGCGCTCGTCAGCGTCGAACGTTATGGCGTTATGGACTCATATGTCACAACGCTTGAGGGAAGCACGCCCGTCATTGAAATTCCCGTGAAAGAAAACTACCTGCCGGGATTCTTCGTTTCGGTTGTCGCCTTCTCGCCGAGGGTCGATGCCCCTCCGCCGCAGATCGGCCAGATCGATATGGGCAAGCCAGCATTCCGCGTTGGGTATGCACGCACGCCTGTTGTCGATCCCTATAAAGAAATGGTGGTGACAGCCAAGGCGTCACAGGATGTTTACAGGCCACGCGACACCGTGAACGTATCCTTAAACGTCAAGCCAAAACATGGCGAGGCTAACCAGCCCGTCGAGCTTGCTGTCGCCGTACTGGACGAGGCCGTGTTCGATCTGATTACTGCAGGGCGTGATGCGTTCGATCCCTATCACGGGTTTTACGATCTCGACGCGCTGGATGTTGAGAATTACAGCCTTCTGACCCGTCTGATCGGGCGCCAGAAATTCGAGCGCAAGGGTGCGAACCCTGGGGGCGATGGCGGTGTTGATCTGAGCATGCGCGATCTTTTCAAATTCGTCAGCTACTGGAACCCGTCCGTTCCGGTGGACAAGGACGGCAACGCGCAGATCGAATTTTCCGCGCCCGACAATCTGACCGGCTGGCGCGTTCTGGCTATCGCGACGACAAAGGACGACCTGATGGGGCTGGGCGATGCGGGATTCAAGGTTAACCGTCCGACCGAGATACGCCCCGTCATGCCAAACCAGGTGCGCGAGGGTGACGCCTTCAACGCCGGCTTTTCGGTGATGAACAGAACCGACCGGGAGCGCACGATCAGGATCACGATCGACGCGGAAGGCAATGTTGAGAATGCTTCCGCAACGCAGGAGAAAACCGTTACTCTCGCGCCGTATAAACGCGAAACGGTCTACATACCGCTTAAAGCCGCGCATCTTTCCACAAAGTCGGGCACGCCCGACGGCGGCATTTCTTTCCGCGCTACGGCAGGCGACGATTCCGATATGGACGGCGTCGAGCACCGCATTCCCGTACTGAAAGCGCGGTCTGCACAGACGTCTGCGGTTTATGGTTCGCTTACGGGCGACAGCGCCACGCAGAAAATTTCTCTGCCGGACGACATGCTCAAAGGGTCTGCAACGATTGGCGTAACGCTGTCGCCGACTATCCTGTCCGGGCTGGATGGCGCATTCGCTTATATGCGCGATTACCCGTACCCGTGCTGGGAACAAAAACTTTCCATGGCAGTGATGGCGTCGAATTACGGCGAGCTATCCTCTTATGTCGGTCATTCAGTATCATGGCCGGACGCCGAAAAATTGCCCAATACCATTCTGTCATCCGCCGCGTCCTACCAGACGCCGGGTGGCGGCATGGCCTATTTTGTCGCACGTGACGAATATGCAGATCCTTATCTAAGTGCGTATACCGCGCTTGCCTTTGGCTGGCTGAAAAAAGCCGGACATAAAGTCTCTCCGTCCGTTGAAGAAGGATTGCAGAAATATATTCTGTCCTTCCTGCGCAACAAATCGGCGCCGTCCTATTACACGCCGGAAATGATTGCAACGACGCGCGCCGTTATCCTTGCCGCCTATGCGGAGAATGGAAAAATCAGCGCGGACGACATCAACCGTTTCCGCAAGGATTTGAAAGTCATGTCCCTATTCGGGAAAGCGCACTTCCTAATGGCGGCGCAAAAAATCGAAGGTTCGAAGGCGGCGGCAAGCGAAGCCAAAAACCTGATCCTGTCTTCCGCCGCAGAATCTTCCGGCACGATTTCTTTCAACGATACGGTGGGCAGCGGGTATGACCGTATCCTCGGAACGCCGACGCGCGACAATTGCGCGGTACTCACCGCCCTGACACAAAGCGGGTTTGACGACGACAAGGCTTCCCGCACGGCAAGCGCCATCGTCCTTTCCCGCAAAGGAAAGGACGCGTTCCAGAATACGCAGGAAAATGTCATCTGCACGTCCGCGCTTTTGTCCTATGCCCGTGCTTATGAGTCAGTAACGCCGGATATGGAAGCGGCGGCAAAAATCGATAAACGTACATTTGCAACGGCGAATTTCACATCGTTTGCGGATGCGCCTGTTTCCGCGGAAGAGCCGCTTGACGACAAGCTCAAGGACCAGACGCTTGCGCTTACACGCGAGGGCGATGGCCGCCTGTATTACAACGCGCGCCTGCGGTACGAGCAAAAACCCGCGGACAAGAACGTCAACGCGGGCATAGATGTCACCCGCGCCTATTCGGTGAAAACGGAAGGGAAATGG
>QFNK01000256.1 GCA_003240795.1 Micavibrio aeruginosavorus
GCGCGTTCATGGCAATCTCGTCATTCTCGACCTGCGCCGTGAAGATACGATCTGGGCAGGCAACCGCTTTATGATCTACGCGCTTTTCCCGAACTGCAATATCTCCATGCATGCGATGTGGGGGAAGAACAAGCAGAACACCGTTCTTGCGATCGGCAAATCAATCCTGAACCGCACCAGCAAGACCAATGTGGGCGAGCTTTGCCTGTCCTATGGCGGCGGCGGACACAACGCGGCCGGTACATGCCAGGTGGAAAACCTGAAATCAGATGAGATCGTTCAGGCGATTATCGACAAGATCAACAAGGATGGCTGATCATCAGCCCGGCGTGTGATTGCGGGCTTTCAGGGGAAGCGCGATAATTTCCGCGCTTTTTCTTTCGGGAACTTCCGCTACCTGTTCCGGGCAATGTCTGGTAAACAGTTTCAGATATAAATTGACCGCATTGCCATACGGGTCCGGACGCGGCAGCTTGAAAAGCTGTTCACGCGCTTCCTTGTGAAACGCTTCGGCGATATCACAGCCCTGCTCTATCAGGTATTCAGCCACTATGCGCTGCCCGCCAATCACGGATGTGCGCAGCGGCTGCTCCCGGTTGTTATGAATGTCCGCGCCCCTTGCAACCAAGGCTTCCACAGATGAAAGCTTTCCCGCGTAACAGGCGTTGCTCAGTCGTCCGTCGAGTTCGGCCTGCTCGCTCGCGCCGGCCTTGCGAAGCGCTTTTACGAAGTCTTCCTCACCCAGCGTTGCCGTGCGCAGCATCATGCGGTCCAGCGCGTGGGCCGTGCAGCGACCGCTTTTTACGATGGCATTGAAATCGCGCAGGCGCTGTCCATGGAAAGCTTTTTCCATTTCCCAATCATGATCGACCGGCTCCCCAGCCTCGGTGAAATCCATGCGCATTCGCTGATATAAGCCCAAAAAAGAAAACATGGCAAACATTTTTCCATAAATTTAAACCATTCTGGCTTTTGGCCGTATTTGCCTGTAGCGTTTCGCGTAGTTTAACCATTTTGATTCAAACGATTATTTCCCATGGCTTCATCGACCCCATCCCCCGTTATCGTATGGTTCAGGCAGGATTTGAGGCTGGCCGACAATCCCGCCCTGACTGCCGCAGCGGACACAGGCGCCCCTATCCTTCCGGTTTATGTGCTGGATGACGAAAATGCGAAAGACTGGAAGATGGGCGGTGCCTCGCGCTTCTGGCTTCATCATTCGCTGAAGAGCCTGAATGACGACCTGAACGGCAGGCTCATCCTGCTGAAAGGTGATGCGTTCGTGCAAATCCCCGCGCTTGCGAAAGAAACGGGCGCTACGGATATTTACTGGAACAGATGTTACGAGCCGTGGCGCATCGCGCGGGATACACTGATCAAAGACGCGCTCAAGGATATGGACATAGGGGTCGAGAGCTTCAACGGCTCGCTTCTTTGGGAGCCGTGGGACGTATCGAAAGGTGACGGCACGCCTTACAAGGTTTTTACACCGTTTTTTAAAAAAGGATGCCTGTCGGCGAAGTCGCCGCGCGAGCCGTTGCCGCGTCCAAAAAATATGTTGTTTGCCACGTATGCGAAAGGGATCGGCCTCGACAGGCTTTCTCTTCTTCCGTCAAAGCCAGAGCCGCGGTGGGACAGGAAGATGGAAGATTACTGGAGCATAGGCGAAAAAGGCGCGCTTAAAGCGTTGCATGATTTCGTCGATGGCGGTTTGCGCGGGTATAAGGAAGGCCGGAATTACATGGCCAAAGACAATGTATCCCGCCTGTCTCCGCGCCTTCATTTCGGAGAGATTTCACCCAATCAGGCTTGGTACGCCGTCAAGCATAAGAATGATTCCGCCCATCTTGGCGATGACGCGGCAACGTTTCATAGCGAGCTGGGATGGCGGGAATTTTCCTATAGCCTTCTTTACTACTCCGAAGATCTGGCGCGAAAATCGCTTCAGCCTCGTTTTGAGAAATTCCCGTGGGACAGGAATCCGAAGGCACTCGAAGCATGGCAAAAAGGCCAGACCGGCTATCCTGTCGTGGATGCCGCCATGCGCGAGATGTGGGAGACGGGATACATGCACAACCGCGCGCGGATGATTGTCGGATCGTTCCTCGTCAAACACCTGCTGCTTTACTGGCACGAGGGGGAGGAATGGTTCTGGGACTGCCTCGTCGATGCGGACCTTGCGAACAACGCCGCGAGCTGGCAGTGGATCGCCGGATGCGGCGCGGATGCCGCCCCCTATTTCCGCATTTTCAATCCGGTGACGCAGGGGGAGAAGTTCGATCCGGACGGCGCCTATGTCCGCCGGTTTGTGCCGGAACTTAAGAACATGCCGGACAAATATCTGAACAACCCCTGGGAGGCGCCGGAGCATGTTTTGAGACAGGCCGGTGTCGTCCTTGGCAAAACCTATCCGAAGCCGGTGGTGGATCACGCGGCAGCCCGCGAACGCGCCCTTGCCGCCTTTGCCAAGACCAAGTAAAATTTTATGATGATAATCCAGCCCCCCTTCCTGATATCCGGCGACACGATTGGCGTCATGGCGCCGAGCAGCCGCATCGCCCGTGCCGATATAGACTGTGCCAAATCTTTTCTGGAAGAGCGCGGTTATGGCGTTTTCATTCATCCGCAAACCTATCTTCATGCGGATGATGATCCGGCGACGCAATATGCCGGAACGGTTCAGGAAAAAGTATCCGCTCTGCACGACCTCGCGGCCAATAGCGATATCAAGGCCGTTTTCTTTGCGAGCGGCGGTCAGCGCGCCATGCATATGCTGGATCACATAGACTATACCCTGATCGCGCAAAACCCGAAAATCTACATGGGGTTTTCGGACAACACATCGTTGGTCAATGCCATCTCCGCAAAAAGCGGCCTTGTGACCTATCACGGGCCCACGTTCAAACGCCTTTTGAAAAACCCGCAGGCGGATTTCAATTTGCGTCTTTTGTCCGGCCTTGAAAAATCCATCCCGCTTGAGGGGGCAACCACCCTTAAAAACGGTACGGCAGAAGGTACGCTGTTCGGTGGAAACCTCGC
>QFNK01000257.1 GCA_003240795.1 Micavibrio aeruginosavorus
CGTTTGACCGTAAAATCAAAGCGTGAAGATAAACCCATCGTGACGCTGGATTGCGTATGTCTGAACGATGTGGGTGAAAAAATTCTGGAGGGGACGTCAACGGTTCTGGCGCCGACGAAAAAGATACGCGTTGAAAAATCCGATGTGCCATCGGCTGTGGTTCTTCCGAAGGATCATTACAGGGATGTGATGAAGGCCTCGCGCACCCTTGGCAAAATCAAGGTGGCGGTTGTACATCCGGTGCAGGCGAATGTGATCGAGGCTGTGATGGAGGCCGTGAATGAAGGATTGATTGATCCTGTTCTGATCGGTCCGCGCAAACGGATTGAGGCGGCGTGTACGGAGTTCGGCATTCAAAGCGATACATTCACTATCGTCGATACAGAGCACAGCCATGAGGCCGCCGCACAAGCGGCAATCCTTGCCGCAAAGGGCGAAGTCGATGCGATCATGAAGGGATCTCTACATACAGATGAATTGCTGGCGGCAGTTGTGTCCTCAGCCTCTGGATTACGGACGGAGCGGCGGATTTCGCATGCTTATATCATGAGCATTCCAACCTATCACAAGCCGTTGATTATCACGGATGCCGCTATCAATATTGCGCCAGGGCTGGAAGAAAAGGCCG
Source organism: Micavibrio aeruginosavorus (assembly GCA_003240795.1). Lineage (GTDB taxonomy): Bacteria > Pseudomonadota > Alphaproteobacteria > Micavibrionales > Micavibrionaceae > Micavibrio_A > Micavibrio_A aeruginosavorus_B. The sequence continues at coordinate 629 of QFNK01000257.1, forward strand.
ATATATGTCGCAATTCCATTGATCTGTGGCATGTTTTGTTTGGGCAGAATGAAAATCCGAAGGTCGCCATTTTGTCTGCGGTTGAAACGGTAACAAGCCGTATGCCATCAACGATTGATGCTGCGGCCTTGTGCAAAATGTCTGATCGTGGGCAAATCAAGGGCGGCAATCTGGATGGTCCTCTTGCCTTTGACAATGCAATTAATGTGAGCGCGGCGGCGGATAAGGGGATTGTTTCTTCCGTCGCGGGCGATGCAGATATTCTGGTCGTGCCGAACATTGAATCCGGAAACGCGCTGGCGAAGCAGCTTATCTTCCTTGGAAAATCGGACGCCGCCGGCATTGTTCTTGGTGCCCGCGTTCCGATTATTTTGACCAGCCGCGCCGATAGCACGCGCACACGGCTTTTGTCCTGCTGCGTGGCGGTGGCGCTTTCGAATGCGCGTAAAAACGGAAATATCAAGTAAAGGAAAAATGCATGTCACTATACACAACCAAAGTTATCGCAATCGGTGGCCGTCAGGGAAGAGTTCAAAGCGAGGATGGTATCCTTTCCCTTGATCTTTCGATGCCAAAGGAATTGGGTGGAACAGGCGCACACACAAATCCTGAGCAATTGTTCGCAGCCGGATATGCGGCCTGCTTTGGAAATGCCGTCATCCATATAACGCGCAACGCGCAGCACAAGGTCACGGATGATGCCATTACGGTTACGGCTACCGTTTCGATGGAAAAGAACGCGGATGGTGGTTTTGGCCTTGCCGTCACTTTGGATGTTAATATCGCCAGCGTATCTCTGGAAGAGGCTGAAAAAATCGTCGAGCAGGCGCATAAAGTTTGTCCTTACTCCAACGCGGTCAAAGGCAATGTGCCTGTTGTTTTAAAAACATCTGTGAGCGGTTGATCGTGACAAAAGCGGCCATGAAGAGATTGCTTGTTGTGAACACGGGCTCTTCAAGCGTCAAATTTCGTTTGTTCGGGATTTCGGATGATTTGCCGTTGATTGCGGGTGGCAAGATTACGGAGATCGGCGGGGATGCGTCTTTTAAGGCAAAGCTGGAAGGTGGCGCGGAGTTATCGGAAAAGCTTCCCGCCGATACAACGCATGAAACGGCGATTTTCCGCGTTCTTTCATGGCTGGATCAATCAGCCATAAAATCAATCAACGCCGTGGCACACCGCATTGTGCATGGCGGCGATCGTTATGCCGATCCTGTTCTTCTGGATGATAAGGCCATAGAGTATCTGCGTAGCCTTAATTCTTTGGCGCCCTTGCATCAGCCGCATAATTTATCAGGCGTCGATATCCTTCAACGCAAGATGCCGCATATTGTGCAATATGGCTGTTTCGATACGGCCTTTCACGCACGGCATGAAGAGTTGTTTTCCACCTTTGCGTTGCCGGAAAATATCCGTGGCAAAGGGGTTAAGCGTTACGGGTTTCATGGGCTTTCGTATGACTGGATCGCGCACAAGATAAAAGAAGATCTTCCGCATCTGGAAAAAGCACGAATCGTTGTCGCGCATCTTGGAAACGGGGCAAGCCTTTGTGCCATGAAAGATGGAAAAAGCATTGATACGACCATGGGCATGACGGCGCTTGATGGTTTGCCTATGGGCACACGATGCGGCGCGATAGATGCGGGCGCTGTGATTTATATGATCCGCGATTTGCAGCTTGATGTGGGCGAGGTGGAGCGTCTTCTATATGAAGATTCCGGCTTAAAAGGATTGTCAGGGTTAACCAATGACGTCAAAACGCTGTCCGGCAGCCATTCCGAACGCGCCGCTTTTTCACTGGATTATTTTTCCTTGAAAACGGCGCAGCATATCGTCGCGATGGCGGTTTCGATTGGCGGGATAGACGGCCTTATATTCACCGGCGGAATCGGCGAAAACGCACCGGATATTCGGCAGAAAATTTTAGGCCATCTATCGTTTCTTCCTGCTTTTGAGCATCATGTCATCGCTGCCAATGAAGAGCGCAGCATGGCTTTGGAAATATTCGAGCGATTTAGAAAGGATTTTTAAGATGAAGGGTTTAGTTGTTGGGCTTGCGAATGAGCAGTCGATTGCCTGGGGCTGTATTCAGGCGTTTCGTGCGCAAGGCGCGGAGCTTGCCATCACATGGGTGAATGAAAAAACAAAAGGCTTTATCGAGCCACTGGCGCAATCCGTAGATGCGCCTCTGTTTCTACCCCTTGATGTAACCAGTGATGCGCAGATGGATTCCGTATTCTCTGCTATCTCTCAAAAATGGGGAAAGCTTGATTTTATCTTGCACTCCATCGCTTTTGCGCCAAAGGAAGATCTGCAAGGCCGGTTGATTGATAGCTCTGCCGAAGGGTTTAAGATCGCGATGGATGTGTCTTGTCATTCATTGATGCGTCTGGTGAAGAGGGC
>QFNK01000258.1 GCA_003240795.1 Micavibrio aeruginosavorus
ATCGATCAAACAATCTCCCCCTAGAAGGAAAATTTACGATCACAAAACCATCCAGCACAAGGAAAAAATGATATAAAATTATTTTGCTGTGCAATAAAACGGCAGAGTTTTTCTATACAATACGTGACAGCCAGTTTTTTGTATCCGCATAATCGGATTGAATCAAAGCATGGCCGGCAGGACGCATCGTAAACTCCACATCCGCGCCGGCAGCCTTCAGCAATTCAGACAAGCGTTTGGAATTGTCAGGCGGAATGATCTGATCCATCAGGCCCGACAGCATCAGGATTTTTTTACCCGGAAGATCGGGCGCGTTCTGCGGCTCAAAGGGAATCATAGCGCGCAGAAGAACGGCGCCCTGCAAAGCATGGGGATATGAGAGCAATATGCTTGCCGCGATATTCGCACCGTTGGAATAGCCCAGCGCGATGACAGGCGTGCCGGAAAGGTCATATTCAGTTCTTGCCTCATCAATAAAATCCACCAGTTCTTTCGTGCGGAATTTCAAGTCTTCCTGATCGAAGACGCCCTCGGCAAGACGTTTGAAGAAGCGCGGCATTCCATTTTCAAGCACTTTGCCACGAACCGAAAGGATCGGCGATCCGGGCGCAACAGATTGCCCCAGCCCCACCAGATCATGCTCGTCCCCGCCCGTTCCATGCAGAAGCAGAAGAACAGGAAGGCGGAGATCGCCCGGAATGAAGATATGTTTGAAATCCGAATTCATGGCGATCTCCTTTACATTACAATGTTGGTAGCGCAGCGGCGATTGCGTCCCTGTGCCCTTCATATTTCGGAGGAAGCATTAGAGCTTCCCCCAATGTTTCCACGGGCTCATCGATCGAAAAACCGGGATGATCGGTTGCCAGTTCGAACAGAACGTGGTTCGGCTCGCGGAAATAAACCGAGTGGAAGTAATTGCGGTCTATCACAGGCGTCAGATTGTGCCCGTCCTTGAGAATACCTTCGCGGACGCTCACCTCCGCCTCATCATCGCCGACACGGAAGGCCACATGGTGGATCGTGCCTGCACCGGGCGAACCGCGCCACATGCCGGGAATGGCGCGCAGATCGACAATTTTTCCGATCCCGTCACCTTCGGCGATATAGCGGTAACGGCTGCCATCATTACCGACAAGCTTGAAGCCAAGATGTTTCGTCAGGATGGCGGCCGTTTTTTCGTGATCGTCAACCCACAAGGCGACGCTGTGGAAACCACGAATGGCAACATCCTCAGCGATATCATCCGTTGCCCATACCGTGTCATCCGGTGCCGAATCCGTTCCGACGAATTCCAGCATCAGCCCATCCGGGTCCTGAATGCGTATGACGGTTTCATCAAAATGCTTTTCTGGCCCCTGATATTCAATGCCCAGCGTATGGAAACGGTTCATCCAGAAAGAAAGTGCAGCTTTCGGAATGGCAAAGGCGATTTCAACCGCCTGCCCCGTTCCATGCCGTCCTTTCGGAAGACCGGGATGCGGGAAGAACGTCAGGACGGTCCCGGGCGTGCCAACCTTATCCGCGAAGTAGAAGTGGTATGTGCTCGGATCGTCGTAATTTACGGTTCTTTTGATAAAGCGCATGCCGAGGACCTTCGTGTAAAAATCGAAGTTCGCCTTCGGGTCGCTGGCGATGGCCGTGATGTGGTGTATGCCGGATGCGGTAATCATGATTATCTCCTTCCATCCATGTTGTTATATTAAGACTGTAAATCCATTCCAAAAAAATGATAATATGGCTTTTATGAACTTTATTATTCTAATTTTTAGAATGGCTTGAAATATGGACAAATTCGCAAATATGCAGGCTTTTCAATCGGTTGCCGAAAGCGGGAGCTTTGCAGAAGCCGCAAGAAGGCTCAATCTTGCAAATTCCGTTGTCAGCAAGCGGATCAAAGACCTTGAGGACTTTCTAGGCACGCAGCTTTTCCGCCGCACGACGCGTCAGGTAAGCCTCACAGAAACCGGCCAGAGTTATCTTGATTACGTTCAACGCGTGATGGATGAGCTGGAGGAAGTGGAGTCCGGCATCCGTTATCAAACGGAAAAACCTGTTGGCACGATCAAACTTACAGCGCCGATGAGTTTCGGGCTTCAGGCACTGGCTCCGGCTATTACAAGTTACCTTCAAAAATATCCGGGCGTATCCATAAAGACGTATCTTTCAGACAGGCGTGTCGATCTGATTACTGAAGGCTATGATCTGGCTATTCGTATCGGCACGCTTGAAGACACCACCCTTATCGCCAAGAAACTAGGCCGCAGCAGGCGTATCGTCTGCGCGAGCCCGGGCTATTTCAAGAAGAACGTAAGGCCGGAGAGACCATCTGATTTAAAAAAACATAATTGCCTTAGCTACATCAACCTTGCCGACGGAAAGGCCTGGCCGTTCTGGGAAAAGGACAAGAAAATCTGGCAGCCCGTATCGGGAAATTTTATGTCCGACAATGGCGACCTTCTTTATCAGGCGGCGTTGTCCGGATGTGGTATTACGATGCTTCCGGCCTTTATTATCGGCGACGCCCTTAAACAGAAAAGCCTTGTGCCCGTTCTGGAGGATTTCGAAGACAAGAACTTCGATATCTATGCCGTATACCTACAAACGCGCCATCTATCGACCAAGATCAGAACGCTGATCGATCATCTTTCCAAAGAGTTGTGCCTTTAAGCAAAGCGAAAACGGGCTCCCAGGCCGCACATGGAGGATGCGTCTTAACTCTCTTAATTTTGTGACCAGTTTTTTACTGCGTCCACAAAACACCGTCCGTATTTTTCGAGCTTTGAATTGCCGACACCGCCAATGCTGGCGAACTCATCCATCGTCGATGGTTTCTTGATCGCGATTTCGGTCAAGGTCTTGTCATGGAACACTACATAAGGCGGAAGGTTTTGCTCGCGCGCGATGGAAAGGCGCAGATCTTTCAAAATTGCGAACAATTCCCGGTCAGCCTCATCCTCCAGCACAATATCCTGCGCGCCGCCGCGGCCTGTCTTGGCCGCGCGCATTGAATCCTT
>QFNK01000259.1 GCA_003240795.1 Micavibrio aeruginosavorus
GGATTTCCAGTTTGTTTGGTGCACCAACAACTCAGTGACAGCTGTCAAAGACGTCTGTCAAGACCCAAATGGTCTGGTGTGCTTACAGGGGAATGCGTAGCCTCGTTTCAGACTTGCCGCTACTGCAGATATTCGGGCGGAGCAAGACCGAATGCGCTTCAGGGGCCACATGCTTCTCTCGAGGACCCTCCATGCCTCCCTCATCTCGAAAGCCAAACTGTCCTCCTCCGCACTTCGACATCTCCTTTGTCTTGATTGATCCCAAACCCCTTTACGCAGGATCTCACATCCATGATTTTCGACATGGCAGACATACAGCGAGTGCTCATCTCGTTGATGGTCATTCTGGCCGCCACTTTCCTGACCGGGCTTTGGCTTTTCGCATCGCCGTCGTATGCCGCGACCACGAGCGGGGAAGGCGTGCCAGAAGTGTGGACTGGGCAGACGGAATCCGCGTTCGCGCCGACGGGGGCGGAGCCACCAGTCGATCTGGAGGCGGACAGCGTCACCCATGACGAATCCCAGCAAATGGTTATCGCTTCCGGCAATGTCGAGCTGGTGCAGAACGGCCGCATCGTCAAGGCGGACAAGATTGCCTACAACCTCGGCACCGATAAAGTCCGCGCGACGGGTAATGTTGTTCTGACGGAGGTGGATGGTACGACGTACTTCGCCGACGATGTCGAACTGACCCAGGACATGAAGAACGGGTTTGTCGAGGGATTACAGATATTGCTGGCCGACGGATCGCGTTTTGCCGCGAGCGAGGGCACGCGCACGGAAGGCACGAAAATTATCCTGAAGCAGGCGAGCTATACGCCTTGCGAGCCTTGCAAGGAAGACCCGTCGCGTCCGCCCGTGTGGCAGCTCCGCGCGAAAGAGGTTACGCACGATAAAACGGATAAGATGATCAGTTACCGCAACGCCTGGTTCGAATTCGCCGGTGTGCCATTGCTCTACACGCCGTATTTTGCCCATCCGGACGGTACGGAAAAGCAGAAGAGCGGTTTCCTGCCGCCTTCGGCCGGTCTGGACAGTGAATTGGGTGCCAACTACCAACAAAAATATTATTGGGCGGTTGCTCCTGACAAAGATGTAACGGTTGGCGCGCTTGTTGCCACCGACGTCAATCCGGTTGGTATGGCGGAGTACCGCCAGCGTTTCGAAAACGCGGAGATCATGGTGGGCGGCAGCGCGACATATTCCGACAGAACCGACAGTGTCGCGGGACAATCCCGTTATGTCGATGATGAAGCGCGCGGCCATTTCTACGGCGAAGGCCTCTGGAACATGGACGAAAAATGGCGTTCCGGTTTCAAGGCGGAAGTGGCGTCCGACGACCAGTATATGCGCCAGTATAATTTTAGCTCCGACGACGTTCTGGAGAACGAGATTTACGTGGAGCGTTTTGACGACCGCGATTATTTTGTCACGCGCGCAATGGGATTCCAGGACATCCGCGTCAGCGACCGCAGGATGGATCAGCCGATGATCCTGCCCGAAACCTATGCATCGTTCTACGGCTCGCCTAACGGCATGCTGGGCGGGCGCTGGGATGCCGAAATATCGGCGCTCGGCCTTATGCGCGACGGGAACGGTCAGGATATGACACGCGGCTCGCTCGACCTGGGATGGGAGCGCCGCTTCATTACGGGCTTTGGCCTTGTGAACAAGCTTGATCTGAACGCACGCGGGGATATCTACAACATTCAGGACCGCGATGACCTTCTGCCGCAGTCCGAACATGACAACAATGTCACCCGCGGTTTCGCGCAGGCGAACTGGGAGACGAGCTATCCGTTTGCGAAGCGATTTGAGAGCGCGCAGATGGTGGTTGCGCCTGTTGTTTCCTTTACCGCTGGAACCAATATCGATTACGACGCGGATGAAATACCGAACGAGGACAGTCAGGATATCACCCTCGATGCACTGAACCTGTTCGAGCCGAACCGATTTCCGGGATATGACCGGATCGAAGACAGAAACCGCGTCACATACGGGATGCGTACTGGGCTTTACGGAGACAATGGCTATCGCGGCGAAGTGTTTCTGGGGCAAAGCCGCAGGCTTGAGGCGAGCGACAACCCGTTTCAGGAAGGATCGGGATTGTCGGACAAAAAATCCGATTATGTCGGACAGATCAGTGCCTATCTGGGAGAGAATTTCGACCTCGACTATCGTTTCCAGCTTGAGAACGACAATTTTTCATCGCAGCGGCATGAGCTGGATTCTCATCTCCACTGGGACAGGCTCAATCTGGGGCTGAGCTATTTCTACGCGAACGCGCTTGAGGGCACGGATCTTGACCAGAAGCGTGAACAGATACAGCCGTCTATGCGTTTCAGGTTCTATGAGGACTGGTACGCTCTGGGCGCCGTTACATATGACTTCGGTGAGTTTGAAGGTCTCCGTCACGCGTATTACGGTATTGAGTATGAGGGACAGTGCCTGACATTCTCGGGGATTGTGCAGCGAAGCCTGACGGACGAACGCACGGGCGACAGCTCTTCGGAACTGCTGTTCCGCATCGGGCTTAAGAATTTGGGCGAATTCCAGACATCGGGGATCGGCCTTGACGGCGGCGATGACAGCAGCAGCGAGGACGACGATTATACTTATAGCAACGATCTCTAAGCCTTGGGCTTAGGTCTTGTTCTCTTTTTTCATGATGGTATATTTCAGCCATGAGCATAAATAATTACAATCCCGGGCAAAGATACCGCGACCGCGCGACCCAGCGGTTCACCAATGGCATCAGCATGATTATCGTGATCATGCTGTCTTCCTCCGTCGGTTTCTGGATGGGCAAGCAGTATGGTGCGGAAAAAAGCATTTCCTTAGGCGAGCAGGTGGCCACGCTTTCAAAAGAGCGTGCGACATTGCAGGCGAATGTGACCGAGCTGCGCGCCGAGGCGCAGACCGCCAATACGCGGTACGAGCAGATCAAGGCCGAATATAATTCCATCATGCCGGAAGGGCCGATGCAGGACCTGACGCGCTTGGTTCGTGAGCAG
>QFNK01000260.1 GCA_003240795.1 Micavibrio aeruginosavorus
CCATTCGAAACAAGACGAAAAGGAACATAATTCGTGCAAGCCGACATCATTCTTTACGCCGTTATTGCCGCTGGTCTTGTATTCTGGCTGCGCAGTATTCTCGGAACGAAGCATGGCGATGAACGCGAACGCCCCAATCCGTTCACCGCGCAGCCGCAGGAAAATCCGGTGGCCGCTGGCACGGCGGACGGTGTTTCCCTTCCTCTGCCGGAGAGTGCGAAACCCGCACTGCCGCGCAATGTTTCACTGTCCGGCGCGAACACGGAATACGGCCTTTCCGAGATCGCAAAGGCCGATCCGCAGTTCGATCTGAACCGTTTTGCGGGCGGCGCACAGGACGCGTTCGCCATGATTGTCGAGGCGTTTGCCGCCGGCGACCGCGACACGTTGAAAGACCTTCTGGCACCGCAAGTCTACAGCGCGTTTGATCAGGCCATTGCGGCCCGCGCCGCAGCGGGCGAAACGATGAGCACGGAAATTCACGCCGTTCGCAAAATGGAAATCCTCGAAGCCCGTGTCGAGGCGCGTACCGCGTATCTCACCATCCGTTTTATCGCCGACGAAACATGCGTTATCCGCGATGCGAACGGCACGATCCTGTCCGGCGATCCGGACCGCATTACGGAGATGAACGATATCTGGGTCTTCTCCCGCCCTGTCGGATCGCGCGATCCGAAATGGTATCTGCACGAAACGCGTGACGGTGATGTGAGCGAGGAGCACAAGACACCCGTTCCGGGAACGACGCTCGACGCGTAAACGCCTTCATAAATATCTTTCCGCGCCCCCGTCGCCATGCGATAAATAGGGGGCGCTTTTTCATTTCAATCGCCTTTCTTCAAGAGGTATCCATGCTCTCCAGAAATTTGATCGCTTCTCTTTTCCTGCTCCTCCTTGTTGCCGGATGCGCCGCAACGGAAAAAACCGCAAGCGATGACAAAACGCCGCTGTCTTTGGAAAGTGCGTCTTTTTCCGATCTGCCCGGATGGAAAGATGATGACCTCAAGGGATTTATGCAGGCCTACCGCACCAGCTGTGCGCGCATCCTGAAACAGGACGCGTCGAAAAAATTTGCCAGCAATGCCGCTTGGGGAACTTACGGTGACTGGCAACCCGCGTGCAGAAGCGCCGCGAATGTGGACGCCAGCAACACGGCCTCCGTCCGCGCCTTTGTTGAAAACAACTTCAAGGTGATGAAGGCAACGGCGGGCGGAAACGCCAAAGGACTTTTCACCGGATATTATGAATCGACACTCAACGGATCGCGCACGAAGCATGGTAAGTACCAGCACCCTTTGCTTGGCAGGCCGAGCGATCTCGTGATGGTTGACCTGGGCGACTTCCGCGATGAATTGAAAGGGCAGCGCATCGCTGGCCGCGTCACGGACGGAAAACTGAAGCCGTATGAAAACCGCGCGCAGATTGTCGGTGGGAAAATGGCGCCGCAGAATTTCAAGCCGCTTGTCTGGCTCGATGATCCGCATGACGCGTTTTTCGTGCAGGTACAGGGTTCGGGCATCGTTCATCTGGACGACGGATCGATCATGCGCGTTGGGTACGCGGCACAGAACGGCCATCCTTATTATGCGATCGGCCGCGAACTGGTAAAACGCGGCATTTACAGCAAGGATGAAGTATCCATGGAATCTATCCGCAGCTGGATGCTGAACAACCCCGGCCAGGCGGAAGAGCTGATGAACACAAATCCGTCTTACGTGTTCTTTCAGGAAATGCCCGATGACGGCAGCGGTGCCGGCCCGCAAGGGGGAGAGGGGATCAAGCTCACGGCAAAACGCTCGCTCGCGATCGACCGTTCGATCATTCCCTATGGCTTCCCCGTTTATCTCGACGCGGATTACAAAGATGAAACTGGCAAGCCTATCCAGCGTCTGATGATGGCACAGGACACGGGCGGCGCCATTCGCGGCGCGGTGCGCGGCGACTTCTTCTGGGGTGCGGGTGCGACGGCGGAAAAAATGGCAGGGCCTATGAAGGCGAACGGCCGCTATTTCTTCCTGATGCCGAAATAGGGCAGGCGCATGAAATTTTCTACCGGCCATATACAAAGCGGTGATGGCTCCATCGGCTTTCTCCGTTTCAAGTGTGAAAAGGAAGAAGGCGGTGTGCAGCTTGTCTTCGTGAATGGCGGGCCCGGCGGCACCTATCTGGATGAGAACCACGGCATCCGCGATCTGGCAAAAGACCGCGATGTTGTTTTGTACGACCAGCTGGGAAGTTATCATTCACCTGCGGCATTCGATATATCGCTGACGCCCATGCCGCGGTTCGTGGCGGAGTTGAAAGACGTTCTGGACGGCCACAAATTTAAGAAGGCCATCATCCTCGGCCATTCTTTTGGCGGGACGATCGCGGCGGATTTCGCGCTGACCTATCCTGACCGGGTTGCGGGATTGATCCTGTCCAGCCCGCTTCTGTCTACGCCGCGCTGGATCGAGGATGCAAACAGGCTTCTGCGCGAGCTTCCCTTAAAGGAGCAGCAGGTGATTGCCGCGCGTCTTCGCGGAGAAAATGTGGATGAGGCGGAATACGACGCGGCGGAGAAAATTTTTTACAGCCGCCATCTGTGCCGCATTGACCCGTGGCCGGAACGGATGCTTGAAGGATTTTCCAAAGGGAACAAGGAAATCTATCAGGCGATGTGGGGGCTCAGCGAGTTTACATGCACGGGCACGCTGAAAGATTATGATTGCTTCCCGCGTTTGCGCGAACTTCGCATGCCGGTCATGCTGGTATGCGGGCGTTATGATGAAGCGACACCGGAAACGGTTGGCGACGCGGCGGCGGAAATTACAAATGCGACATTTGTGGTGATGGAAAACGCGTCGCACTGTCCCCTCTATGAAGAAAGAGAGACATATCTTTCCGCGATTTCGACATTCGCGGCAAAGGTCGATGCAATAGGATAGACGGCTTATTCGCCGTCCATCGCCTCTTCACGCAATTGCTTGAAGTAATAGTCGCCGGATTTCTGATAGCCGCTGGCC
>QFNK01000261.1 GCA_003240795.1 Micavibrio aeruginosavorus
GAATTTGTCGAGCGAGGCCATCGGCCTTGCCGTTCGCACCGCCGAATACCGCAAGAATTTGCAAAACCTTCTCGAGGAAACGCAGCAGCAGGCCGAAGAGCTTCAAAGCCAGACGGAAGAATTGCGTGTATCCAACGAAGAGCTGGAGGAGCAAGGGCGCGCGCTCAAGGAATCGCAAAGCCGTCTGGAACAGCAACAAGCGGAGCTCGAGCAAACCAACGTACAGTTGGAAGAGCAGGCGCAACAACTGGAACTGCAGAAGGAAGACCTTACCAGGGCCAATACCGCAGTCCTTTTGAAAGCCAAGGAGCTGGAACAGGCGAGCCAGTACAAGTCAGACTTTTTGGCGAACATGAGCCATGAACTGCGCACGCCGCTGAACTCCTCCCTTATCCTTGCCAAACTTCTCGCAGACAATCCGCATGAAAATCTTACGCAAGAACAGGTCGAGTTCGCAAAGACAATCCAGTCGGCCGGCAACGACCTGTTGACGCTGATAAATGATATCCTCGATCTCGCGAAGATCGAATCCGGTCACATGGAGATATCCGCGGAAGATATCCGCATTAGCCGCCTGTCGGATGACTTGCTGCGTACGTTCAATCCTATTGCTCATCAAAAAGGCCTGTCACTGAGCGTTAATATTGCGCAAGATTGCCCCGAGAAGATCAACACCGACAAAGTCCGTTTCGAGCAGATACTTAAAAACCTTTTGTCGAACGCCCTGAAATTCACAGAAAAAGGGAAAGTTGAACTCTCCATCGCAAACAGCCCATCGGGAGGCATATCGTTCTCCGTTATAGATACAGGGATCGGCATATCTCCTGAACAGCAAAAGGCTATTTTCGATGCCTTCCGTCAAGCGGACGGGACGATCAACAGAAAATACGGAGGAACGGGTCTTGGCCTGTCGATTTCGAAAGAGCTTGCAAGACTTCTGGGCGGCAAAATCGAGGTTTCAAGCACAAGCGGCGAAGGCAGCGTTTTCACGGTCACAATTCCTGCAAGATATGACGGCTCTCTTGTCGGGGCAAAAGAAGAGCCTTATGCCTCCAGCATTGTAACAGAGCCTGAATTCATGCCGAAGGCCAAGAGAACAGAGGCCAGCTTCAAAAGAGAAGCGGACGTTGATGACGACCGCTACAAGCTTTCAAAGGGCCGTCACTGCATGCTGATTATCGAGGATGATCTTTCTTTTGCGCGCATTATGTATGATCTGGCACATGAAATGGGATTCGACTGCTTGATCGCTACGACCGCCGAAGAGGCAATGGTCGTCGCGAAACAATATCTTCCCGACGCTATTGTTCTGGACATCGGACTGCCGGACAATTCCGGGCTTTCGGTTCTTGATCGACTAAAACGCAATCCGCATACGCGCCATATACCCGTACATGTCGTTTCAGGGGATGACTATTCCCAGACCGCCCTTTCCCTGGGTGCAGTCGGATATATGCTTAAGCCCGTCAAACGCGAGCAGCTGGCAGAGAGCCTAAAAAATCTGGAGACCCGCTTTTCTCAGGACATGCGCCGCATTTTGCTGGTGGAGGACGACCACGTTCAGCGTGAAAGCGTCCGAAGACTTCTGGCCTCCGACAATCTTGAAATCGTGGATGTGGGTACAGCGGCAGAATGCCTTGTTCAGCTGAAGGCCGGCACCTTTGACTGTATGGTACTCGATCTTTCGTTGCCGGATGCGAGCGGATACTCCCTGCTGGAAACCTTGAGCAAGGAAGATGATTACTCCTTCCCGCCTGTCATCGTGTATACGGGCCGCGACTTATCCCTGCAGGATGAGCAGCAACTGAGACGTTATTCAAAGTCCATCATCATAAAAGGGGCGAAATCTCCCGAGAGGCTTCTGGACGAAGTAACATTGTTCCTGCACAAGGTGGTAACCGACCTGCCGCCGGAACAACAAAAAATGATCCAGAAAGCTCAGAACCGCGATTCCATCCTCGAAGGGCGCCGCATACTGATCGTAGAGGATGACATCCGGAACGTTTACTCCCTTACCAATATCCTGGAGCCGCACGGCGTTTCCCTAATGATCGCCCGTAACGGTGTCGAGGCGATTGATATGCTTGAAAAGTCATCTCAGGACCCGCAGAAGAAAATCGATCTGGTATTGATGGATGTGATGATGCCGGAGATGGACGGGATGACTGCCACGCGGGAGATCCGCAAAAAAAGGGAGTGGAAGAAGCTTCCCATCATCATGCTGACGGCAAAAGCCATGAAAAATGATCAGGAGCAATGCCTTTCCGCGGGTGCCAACGATTATATGGCGAAACCTCTGGACGTCGAGAAACTTTTATCCTTGGTCCGCGTTTGGATGCCCAGATAAGGATAGCTTGTGCCGCACAGGATAAATGACATTGAAATCGGCCTTTTGCTGGAGGCCATATACCTGAAATATCATTATGATTTTCGGGAGTATGCGGCCACATCCATCAAACGGCGCCTGAACCAGGCGTGCACTTTCTTTGAATGCGGCTCCATATCGGCACTTCAGGACAAAGTTCTCCATGACAGCGCCGTCTTTACTAAGCTTCTCTCCTTTCTGACCGTGCAGGTCAGCGAGATGTTCCGGGACCCGCATTACTTCAAGGCTATCAGGGAAACCGTTATTCCGCATCTTCGTACCTACCCTTCCCTAAAAATATGGGTGGCTGGCTGCAGCAGCGGGGAAGAGCTTTATTCCCTCGCGATCCTGATGCATGAGGAAGACCTTCTGGCGCGCACTATTTTTTATGCAACGGATATCAATCCGGATGCCCTCAACAAGGCCCGGAAGGGGATATTCAGTCTGGACCGCATCAAGAATTTCACCGAAAATTACCAGCAGGCGTGCGTCAAGCGTTCCCTATCGGAATATTACAACGCCGACAGCCACGCGGCGCAATTCGACAAGGCTCTGTGCAAACAGGTTGTATTTTCGGATCACAGCCTTGTTACAGATTCTGTTTTCGCGGAAATGCATCTGATATCGTGCCGCAAAGT
>QFNK01000262.1 GCA_003240795.1 Micavibrio aeruginosavorus
CGCCGCCGCCCTGCTGCCGGTGCTGAAAATCAACAAAACCGCTTGGTGGGATGCGTGCGGGGTGATGGGCCGGTACTCTGCCGCGATCTGCGTCATGGTGATCGACCAGAAAGCCCAAAATCCTGATAATCCAATCAAAAACCCGGGCGGTTATCTGCGCGCCATGACCAAGCGCGCAAAAACAGGCGAGCTGAATCTGCAGAACAGCGTGTTTGGATTGCTGAAACGGGATGAAGAAAAACATGACGCCTGATCTTACCCGATTCCTGATCGTCATGGCGATGGCGTTTGTGCTGGCTCCTGCCTTGCTTTTAACGCCATCCGCCGCCTTCGCCGCGCAGCAGATCACCCTTCGGGATGGTGATAGTTTCGTTCTCGATGGTGAAGAATTCCGGCTTTGGGGCATCGATGCGCCGGAATTTTTTCAGACCTGCCGCGATCAAAACGGGCAGAATTATTCTTGCGGCCGTGAGGCGAAGGATTTTCTGCAGGATCTGATCGCCGCGCGTGCCGTCCGGTGCGAAAAGATGCCGCGGCGGGAGGGTGAGGCCCGAACCGTGGCGCGCTGTTTTGCCGGTGAGGATGATTTGGGCCGGATGATGGTGCGCGGCGGATGGGCTGTTGAGTATAAATATTTTAGCAAAGGATTTTACACGGCCGACGAGCTGCAGGCGAAAAAGAACCGTCGCGGGTTATGGGCCGGCACGTTCACCAATCCGCGTGATTGGCGGAAACTGAACGCCAAGCGGCAAAATTTGCGATAACTGCGGGGATTCTCGCGCTCCTGAGGATCGAAAACCGTGTTCAGATACGATCAGGATGGCGAGAGCGGTTTACATTTTTGCCTATTTGCTCAATCTTGTTGAGCAAATAGGGGTTTTTTTAAACTAAAACACTATTCTTTCCGTGAGAGTGTTTTTCCAATTTCGGCAATCCTGTCTTTGCTGACGCCGGCTTCTTTTGCCAGTGCATCCCATTTGTTCAAGGCGCTGCGGCACTGGTCGATGATCTCTTTTGCTTTCTTCGCGGGCAGGCTGGCCGTTTTTGCCAGCTCCAGCAAATGCGCCTGTCCTGGATTACGTCCCTCACCGGCTGCCATCGTGCTTTGCTCGCCCCCTGGCCCCGCGGAATAGATCAGGTCATAGGCCGGACTTAACGCCCACTGCCCCGTTTCATCCATCAGGAAAGAGAAGTTCTTGCCGTGATCGTCGCGGTTATGAGACAGCACGTTGAAGGCCGCAAGACGGAACATTTTTTCCGCTTGCGACATATCCCGCGTCATAAACAGGGTCAGCTTTATCAGGTCTGTATAATCAAGTGCCGGCTGCCGGAAATTCGCGTGCAGCAGGCCTGCCGCAGTGTGCAGATGAAACCGTTTATTTTTCTGGCGGTCAAAGCGTTTCGTCCCGAAATACCCCGGTGATTTTTTGCTTGGAAACAGATGGGTTTCCATCATATCGATACCGGCTTCTTTTGCCATCTGTGCATAGACATACTCGATGGCGCCGCAGTCGGGGCCGTCTGACGTGTTGGGGAATTTTACCAGCCAATGCTCGAAATCATCATTCAGGTCATGCACACCATGCATGATTTTTGAGCGATCGGCATTGACGCCGATCATGGCTTTGGGCCGCGCGCCTGCGGATGATCCGTTAAGCGCGATCAGTTCTTCCAGAACAGTGTTCGTCGCGCCTTCCAGTATTTCCTGCGCCTGTGTTGCAAGAGTGTCGAGATTGAGCGCGTCTTTTAGCGTTGGCGCGCTTTTATAATCCGGCTCATATATAAGGGCGCCCATTCCAAACCGTCCGACATGGGCCAGCCTGTCCAATGCTGTCAGGTTTTCAGGAGAGATATTTTTCGCGCGCAAGGCACGATCGAGGATCAGCCGCCCCCACCCATCCGGCAGTGAGTCATGGAACACACCGGGCAGGCCGTCGAAAAAAGGGAGATCAAAACTTTGCACGCCCGATTTAAGCGGAAATTTGTACGAGGAAATTTCCAGCTTCTTTTCAAGAAAGCCCCTGTCATATTCAAAATGAATTTTCCGGTTCTGTGCTGCCAGCCTGCCAACCGTGATCTTCTCTTTATCAAAGAGCAGGCCGACATGAATTAGATCTACAGGTGTGTATTGTTCGCTCATGATTTTTTACCGGGCTTCACGCGCACGCGCTTTGGTTTTTTGTTTTCTTTCATCATGTCGTCAAGGGATGCGTATTCGTCTTTCGGCGCGATCGCGGCGAGCATTGTTTCAAGCAGGCCAAGCACTGTTGCCAGCTTGAAAAAGGATTCCATGGCGATCAGGCCCGTCCGCTCGAATTTCCGCAGTGTCGCCAAAGCCACACCTGATTTATGCGCCAGATCCTCTTGCGTCAGGTTCTGGCGGATGCGGTGCTGCCTCATGGCGGCGGCGGTCTGGCCCAGTGCTTCGCTTGGTGTTATAAATATCATTATAATGCCATTTATTTGATAAATAACTTAATAACTGATATTATAGTATGAATTACACTGTATGTCCAGAAATGGATTAGTTGGAATAAGAATACGGATCATCGGGATCTCGAACCCATGACGGCTTTTCCCAGGCGATCAGCTGGCGCGCAATATCCGCCAGCCAAGGATCTTGAATATGGGGCAGGTTTTGCTCAATATCCTTTTTATCGTCCGGCTTCAGATGTTTTGCCGCAATATCGATCTTCCTCTGGTCAACAATGCGAGGCCCTAAATTATCAATGCCAGCCAGTACCAGATACGCTATGGGGCGCGTCAATGTTTTCGGCATAGTCATTTCCTGCAGTTCGATAACGCAACGACTTCCTAGAAACGCGATATTTCTAGGTTTTCCTGTTGTCACATAAACGGGCCGGGCTGGTACTTGCGTACACATTCCGGTCATATTGGCCGCTGATGCGCCAGTTGGCCAGATACGCTCGCCAGTCCATCGTTGAAGGGCGTCCAGCACCCCTTTCGATGAAGGGCTGCAGATACCGATCATTGGGT
>QFNK01000263.1 GCA_003240795.1 Micavibrio aeruginosavorus
GCTTCTTTCTTTTCATCCGTCATATTGTTTAACGTCCGATATACATGCGATAGGCGTATATTCCCCTTTAACTTGTCCTCATGCCGCGCAAAGAAATTCCAATAAAGATAGTTGAAGGGGCAAGCATCTGCCCCGTTCTTTTTTGTAACCTTGTAAGAACAGTTTTTGCAGTAATCCGACATGCGGTTGATATACGCACCGCTGGCCGCATACGGTTTACTGGCAATGAGACCGCCATCGGCATACAGGATCATTCCCGTGACGTTGGGAAGTTCGACCCATTCATAAGCGTCGGCATATACGACCAGATACCACTCATTCACCTGATCGGGATGGAGCCCTGCCAGAAGGGCGAAGTTTCCCAAAACCATAAGCCGCTGGATATGATGAGCATAAGCATGTGCCTTTGTTTCCTGAACGCATTGACGCATGCAATTCATTTTTGTATCGCCGGACCAGTACAGCCACGGCAATTGCCGTTCGGCGTTTAAATAATTTTCACTTTGGTATTCCGGCATCTTATGCCAGTACAGGCCGCGAATATATTCCCGCCATCCCAGTATTTGACGGATGAAACCTTCCACCGCGTTGAGGGGAGCTTTCTTATTGTAATATGCTTCCTCGGCCTTGATGATTACTTCATGCGGCAGGAGCAGGCCGCAGTTCAAATAAAAACTGATATGGGAATGATACATCCATGGCTCGCCTTGCAACATTGCATCCTGATACGTGCCAAATTTTGGGAGACGTTCATCAATAAAATGTTGCAGAGCGGATAAGGCGTCTGCACGTGTGACCGCATAATGAAAATGTTCAAGATCCCCGAAATGATCGCCAAACCTCTCCCGTACCAGCTTGATGCAGGCCAATGTTACTTCATCCGGACTTACCGAAAAAGGTTTCGGGACGTTCTGATCCTCTTTCGGCGGCTCCCTGTTTTCAGGATCATAGTTCCATTGTCCGCCGACAGGGTCATTGCCGTCCATCAGGATATTGTGGCGCTTTCGCATCTCGCGGTAGAAAAATTCCATACGAAGCTGTTTGCGGCCGGAAGCCCATGCGGAAAAATCACCGGGTGACGATAAGAATCTATCATCTCCACGTATCTCAACAGGAATACCCAAATCATTTTCCCAGGTTTCTATGTCTTTCAATACGCGATATTCACCGGGAAAAGTAATGACGATTTTTTCGTATTTTTCGCGTTTTAGCTCGCGTTCTATTTCTCCGCGAAAAGACCCGGCATTCTCCTTGTCATCAAGTAAAGTGTACTGCACATGAAATCCGTTCTCTTTCAATTGGGCGGCGAAGTGACGCATGGCCGAAAAGAGAAAAGCTATTTTTTTCTTATGGTGCTTGACGTAGGTCGCCTCGTCCCATACCTCGCACATCAGTATAGTATCGTGCTTAATATCATGATCTTTTAGGCTGGAGATAGATTCCGAGAGCTGATCGCCCAAGATAAGACAGAGTGTTTTCATCGCTTGATCATGCGGACGATCAGAAAATAAAGGCAATAGGGCAGCATTGAAATTATCTTCATTATGAAAGTAAATTTCTTTGGGAAATGAATTTCAAAATTGTTACCAGAAAGCCCATCCGCGATTGCCTTTGCCGCCTCTTCCGGTTCTATGATCATGGGCATTGAAAAATCGTTTTTATCCGTCAGCCCCGTTCTCACGAACCCCGGACTGATAAGCCGGACATCGATATTTTCGTCCGCCATTTCGGAACGCAGGGACTGCGCAAGATTGATGATGCCCGCTTTTGTCGCGCTGTAAGGCTGTCCTCCGGGAAGGCCGACATATCCTGCGACACTTCCGCATAAGGCAATCTGCCCCCGCCCCTGTTTTTTATAGAGAGGAATGAGGTGTCTTAGAAGCGTATAAGGCGCCTCAAGATTGATGGATATAGCGGCGGCAACATCGTCCGGTTTTATATCTTCAATTTTTCCGGGTGTGTAGGCGGCCGCCAGATAAACCACACTGTCTATCTTTCGAAGATTGGAAAAGGCACCGGCAAAGGAATTTTTGTCGGCTGCGTCAAACGGCACAACGGAATTTTCGTTTTTCAGTGAAGCACTCAATGTATTGAGAGCCTGCTCATTGCGGGCAGATAGAATGAGGTTTGCTCCGCGGCTATCAAGCTCCATTGCAAGGGCGCGGCCTATGCCGGAACTTGCGCCAATTATCCAGATGGTTTTTCCCGCATAATCTTTCATTTATGTCTCTCGAAGAAATTGGTCATGTCCTCGCGGACCGGCGCCTTATTCTGCCATACCCAGCTAAGTGCGCCCACTATTTCTTTGTGGTCTATGCCGGGGTATATCCTGGTTTCTACGATGCCACCTTTTTCTTCTATTCTCGCTTTCAAGCGATCGAGGTTGCGCTGAATGACATCCTCATCGTCTCCGCCGTGGAGGAGCTGCATGGGCGGCTGCCTCCCGTCGATAAAGGTGGGAACCTGCATGTTAGGATAGTTTTCAGGGGGGCTGAACATATCTTTCAGATCATTTTCTTCCGGTATGAAATCATATGGTCCAGCCAAACCCGAGAATGCCGTTACAATAGAGCGGTCTTTTCCCAGCCGTTTGAGATAACGCGGGTCCGCCGTCACCAACGCCGCAAGGTGTGCGCCTGAAGAATGCCCGGAAAGATAAAGCCTGCCGTTATCGCCGTTGTATCGGGAAATATTGTCATACGTCCAGGCCGTCGCAATCGCTGCGTCTTCTACGAATGCCGGGAACTTGACATCAGGATATTTCGAATAATCAGGAAAGACGACAATGTATCCCTTTTCCACGAAGGGAAGCGCGGCGAAAGCATATTGTTCTTTTTCACCAAAGGTCCAGCGTCCCCCATAAAAGAATATGATAACAGGCGCTTTTTCCTCGATATTTTTAGGCGCGTATATATCCAGCTTCTGCCATTTCTCGGTGCCGTATGCAATGTCCCTATGCCTCTCAACGTCTGAAAACGCCACCGGCACAT
>QFNK01000264.1 GCA_003240795.1 Micavibrio aeruginosavorus
GGCGGATGGCCGATACCTGACCGTCCATCATCCCGCTTGGGGCGATTATGTCGGCGCCTGCCTCGCATGCCACGAGCGACTGGAGCGCGATGTTTTCAATCGTGCGGTCATTGTCGACATCGCCGTGTTCGCATAGCGGGCCGCAATGGCCGTGATCGGTGTATTCACAGAAGCAGACGTCGGCGATGACGGAGAGTTCGGGCGCGGCATTTTTCGCGCGGTTGATCATGCGGGCGAGCAGGCCGTCCGGCGACATCGAGTCGCTGCCGTTATGGTCCTTGTTATGCGACACGCCGAACAGCATGATACCGCGCACGCCGCTGGCGGCGATGTCCTTCACGCGTTTTTCGAGTGATTTTTCGGTTTCACGCCATACGCCCGGCAATGTTGAGAGCGGCAGGCGTTCGTCGATGTCTTCCTCGACAAAGAGGGGGACGATCAGGTCATGCGCGCTGATATGATTTTCGCGCACCATGTCGCGGATGCTTTCGGTGCGGCGCAGGCGGCGCATGCGGACGTGGGGGAAGCGGTCGGAGGATAGGCTTTTGAGCTTCATCTGGTCGAAGTGCGTGCGGCTCTGTTCCGGCGCGGCTTCGATCATTTTGTTTTCAAGATCTTTGAGGATTTTGGAATTGCTCATAACGGCC
The DNA here is from genome assembly GCA_003240795.1 of Micavibrio aeruginosavorus. Classification (GTDB taxonomy): domain Bacteria; phylum Pseudomonadota; class Alphaproteobacteria; order Micavibrionales; family Micavibrionaceae; genus Micavibrio_A; species Micavibrio_A aeruginosavorus_B. Next base: position 648 of record QFNK01000264.1, read on the forward strand.
CTCTCTTTCGTTGTTTCGATAAGCCTTTTTTGCGTGGTTGTAAACCTTTTCCGACGCTTTAAACGCAAGCTTTTCCGGAACCTATGGCGCGGGGCGGGGTTGGTCTATGACAAAAATCAAGGAGGATAAAATATGACCAAATCAGTCCAGAAAACGGAATCGCGGGACGAGCGGGAGAAAGTATTCGGCCTTATCAAGGATATCGAGTTCTGCATGATGGTGACACAAGGCGCGGACGGACACCTGTTTTCCCGCCCGATGGCCGCGCAGGAGCGGGATGAGCAGGACCAGCTTTGGTTCTTTACGTCTGCAAACTCCCCCAAAATTGAGGAAATCGTTCAAAATCCGGCAGTTTTGCTGAGCTATGCCGATCCGGACGACAATTGCTACGTCTCTGTTTCGGGCGAAGCGGCCGTTGTGCGCGACCGGGCGCTGGTAGAGCGGTTCTGGAATGAAAAGCTCAAAGCCTGGTTCCCGAAGGGCAAGGATGATCCATCGATCGCCCTGATCTGCGTGACCCCGATGTCGGCCGAATACTGGGACGCGCCGTCCAGCACGTTCGTTCAGGCCTTCGGATACCTTAAAGCGCAACTCACGGGCAAACAGCCCGATATCGGTGAAAACAAGATCGTCCGCATGTAATTCACGTTGCCATTGAAGCCTGCGCAAGGATTGGTTAATATTTTTTGCGTAGGCTTCTATGAAGCGCCTGAATTCATTCATTTCTCCGGGGAACCACGTGTCCACAACACCGTATTTCGAAGCCATCCAGTTAATCGAACGTTTGCACCGTTACTTCCTTGACGTGGTCAAGGTGGAGTTGGACCGCAAAGGAATTCAGGACATCAACAACGTTCAGGCCATGATCCTTTACAATATCGGCCATGACGAAATGACCGTGGGGGAGTTGACCCTGCGTGGGTACTATCTCGGGTCAAACGTGTCATACAACGTCAAGAAAATGGGCGAAAACGGCTATATCGAGCAGGAGCGCTCGGTTCATGACAAGCGTTCCATCCGGGTCAAATTGTCCGATAAAGGCCGTGAGACATACAAAGTTCTGGCCGACATGTTTGTCCGTCACGAGGATAAAATCAAAGGCACGGAGCTGTCACCCGAGCGGATCAATGATTCCATCAAAACGATGAAGATGTTCGAGCGTTTCTGGACATCGCAGTCCCAGTTTACGGGACTGGCGAGCCTCGACGACGAGGAATAATTCCTATCAGCTAAACGCCTGAATGCCCGTCTGCGCTTTGCCGAGGATCAGGGCATGGATGTCGTGGGTGCCTTCATAGGTATTGACGGCTTCCAGATTCATAACGTGGCGGATGACTTGGTATTCGTCGGAGATGCCGTTGCCGCCGAGCATGTCGCGGGCGGTACGCGCGATATCCAAGGCCTTCCCACAATTGTTGCGTTTCATCAGCGAGATCATTTCCGGCGCGGCGCGGTCTTCGTCCTTCAGGCGGCCGAGGCGGTAGGCGGCGTGCAGGCCGAGGGTGATTTCGGTTTGCATGTCGGCGAGTTTTTTCTGGATCAGCTGCTGCGCCGCCAGCGGTTTTCCGAAGACGTTGCGGTCCATGACATAATCCCGCGCCTGGTGCCAGCATGCCTCGGCTGCGCCTAAAACGCCCCAGCTGATCCCGAAACGCGCCGAATTGAGGCACATCATCGGGGATTTCAGGCCTTTGGACATTGGCAGGACGTTTTCATCCGGCACCATGACATCGTCCATCATGATCCCGCCGGTGACGGAGGCGCGCAGGGAGAATTTGCCTTCTATCTTTGGCGCAGACAGCCCCTTCATGCCCTTTTCCAGGATAAAGCCGCGGATGTCGCCATCCTGCTCCCGCGCCCAGACGACCATGACATCGGCAATCGGCGAATTGGTGATCCATTGTTTGGAGCCGTTCAGGATGTAGCCGCCCTGAACCTTTTTTGCGTTGGTGCGCATCGCGGACGGGTCGGAACCGCCATCGGGTTCGGTTAACCCGAAACATCCGATCTTGTTGCCAGAGGCCAGATCCGGCAGGAATTTTTGCTTTTGCTCTTCTGAGCCGAACGTATAAATCGGGTACATGACCAGCGAGGACTGAACCGACAGGGCGGAGCGGTAGCCGGAGTCCACGCGCTCCATCTCCCGCGCGATCAGGCCGTAGGCGACCTGGCTTACGCCCGAGCAGCCGTAGCCCTCAAGATACGCGCCGAGCAGGCCGAGGCTGCCCATTTCCTTCATGATTTCCGGATCGAATTTTTCGTGGCGGTTTGCCTCTATGATCCCTGGGAGAAGGCGCGTCTGCGCAAAATCATGCGCCGCGTCACGCACC
>QFNK01000265.1 GCA_003240795.1 Micavibrio aeruginosavorus
GACCAGTGCGGTTTGCGATTGGAGCGCGATGGACGGACGCGTACGGATATTGCGCGGTTCATTCGGGTCGCAATTTCCCCACCAGTTTCCGATCGTTGGAACACCGGCGGAGCCGCCGCAGCCGAGAATGGTCAGTGTGCCTTCCATGTCTTCCTTGCTTTATCAAACAGGCGGAAGAAATTCTCCGTTGTACGTGCCGAGAGTTCTTGTTCGCTCAAACCCAGCAGCTTTGCCAGATACGCGCCTGTGTGTGTAACATAGGCCGGCTCGTTCGTTTTTCCACGGTGCGGTTCCGGTGCCAGAAACGGCGCATCTGTTTCCACAAGAATACGGTCCAGGGGGACGCGCTTTGCGATGTCCTGCAACTGGGTCGATTTCTTGAAGGTGACTATGCCTGAAAACGAGATATAGAACCCCTCTTCCAACGCTTGTTCGGCGAGCAGGGGGCCTGAAGAAAAGCAGTGCATTACCCCCCTGACCCGCGGTTTTCCGCCGTTCTCTTCACGGATGACGCGGATGATATCTTCGTCTGCATCGCGCGCGTGGACGACGAGCGGGAGGTCCGTTTCAATGCAGGCGCGGATGTGTTTGCGGAAGGATTCTTCTTGATCTGCACGAGGAGAATTGTCGTAGAAATAATCGAGGCCGCTCTCGCCGATGCCGACGATTTTGTCGTCCGACAGTGCGAGGCGTACGAGCTCTTCCTGTGTGACGGCTTTCTCCGTTGTAAGACCTGCGTCATGCGGATGCGTTCCGACGGTGCACCAGATATTGTCGAGCGGCTTGACGGTTTTCAGCAGCGAGGGAAATTCGGTGGCGATTTCACAACAGATCGAAACCATGCCGTCCACGCCGCACGCCTTGGCGCGGGCGGAGATTGTTTCCGGCGTATCGCCGTCCGCCGTTCGTTCGTGGTTTAAGTGGCAATGGGAGTCGATCCACATGGGGTATTACGCCGCCTTTTCTTCCGTCGGCTGAATCCTCGGGAAGACCCCTGCAGGTGCTGGCAGCGATGTTCCTGCGACAAGTGAGTGTTCAGCAGCGGCATGGGCGTAGTTGCGTTTATCCGCAGGGATCGACAGCTGGTCGAGCATTTTGGATGCTGAATCCGGTGTCACGCACTGGATTGCGATCGCGAGGCAGCGGATGGTTTCCAACAGAACCCAAAGCACCGTTTCCATGCGGACGGTGTCTGTCTTCTTCAGCCCCCATGGAGCCTGTACGTCGATGTACGCATTTGCGGCGTTGACGACTTTGGAAAAATGTTCGAGTCCTTTGTGGAAGGCAAAACGGTCGAATTCACGGCGGATGCCAGGCACCAAGGTTTCATACGCTTCTTTCAGCAGCGCCTTGTCATCGGCGGTAAGGTCGCCGCATGCTGGAACCTTGCCTTCGCAGTTTTTTGCCACGAAAGACAATGTCCGCTGTGCAAGGTTGCCGAAGCCGTTGGCGAGTTCTGAGTTGATGCGCGTCACGGCCTGCGCATGAGAGAAGTCACCGTCACTGCCGAACGGCACTTCACGCAGCAGGAAGTAGCGCGACTGATCCAGCCCATAGGTTTCGATCAGGTCGCTTGGCGCGATGACGTTGCCGAGGGATTTGGACATTTTCTGTCCTTCACGTGTCCACCATCCATGCGCGAAGACACGCTCCGGCACCGGGAGTTTCGCGGCCATTAGGAAGGCCGGCCAGTATACGGCGTGGAAGCGCAGGATGTCCTTGCCGACCATGTGGACGCCCGGCCAGTATTTTTGATAGAGGTCTGCCTTCTCATCCGGAAAGCCGAGCGCGGAGATGTAGTTCGTTAGCGCGTCGATCCAGACATACATGACATGCCCCGGCGCGTCTGGTACAGGCACACCCCATGTCAGGCGTGTGCGGGAAACGGACAGGTCACGAAGGCCGCTTTTGACGAAACTGATGACTTCGTTCTTGCGCGTGTCGGGCTGGATAAAGTTCGGGTTCTTTTCATAGAATTCCAGAAGGCGGTCGCCCCAGGCGGAGAGTTTGAAGAAGTAGCTTTCCTCCTCAACCCATTCGCATTCCGCGCCGCTCGGCGCGATCTTCTTGCCGTTCGGCCCGTCGGTGAGTTCGTCCTCGCCGTAATAAGCCTCATCACGGACGGCATACCAGCCGCCGTAGGTGTCGAGGTAAATGTCGCCGGATTCAACAAGGCGTTTCCAGAGCGCCTGACATGCGACCTTATGACGTTCTTCCGTCGTGCGGATAAAGTCATCGTTGGTAATGTTGAGAAGCGGCCAGAGGTTGCGGAACGTCAGAGAGACTTCGTCGGTGAAGGCCTGAGGCTCGATGCCTTTTGCTTCTGCCGCCTGCTGCACTTTCTGGCCGTGTTCATCCGTGCCGGTCAGGAAATACGTGTCGAACCCGTCAAGACGTTTGAAACGCGCCATGACGTCACAGGCGATAGTGGTGTACGCGTGGCCGAGGTGCGGCTTGTCATTCACATAGTAGATCGGCGTGGTAATATAGAATGTGTTCTTCTGGCTCATGACGGCCCTCTTTTCTTCTTATACGTTCTCGATGTTATTTTTGTCCGCCCATAATGGCGAAGGCGCCCATTACCCCATGGCGCTTGTCCAGATTTCCCGTCTCAATTGACGTAAAATGATCCTTCAGCTTCTCACAAATTTCAATCCATTGTTCAAGGGAATAATGGTTTGCGATAGCGGCCAGACGCTCCGTTCTTAAGATTTCCGGAACCGTATGGGCGCCGGCGGCCTTTCCGCGCAGGAAGGCCTGCGCCGCCCATTCGAAAATCATGGCGAAATTGCCGTAGGCCTGCTCCATGCCGTTTTTGGACAGGTTGTCAGCCAGTTGGTGGATGGAAATCCAGTCCCAGGCGGGGGCGTCTTCAAACAAAGTCAGAAGGGTGTTCAGGGTTTTTGCCCCCTCTTCCTGATGCAATGTCACCGCGCGGCCAATAGAGCCGTCGGAGAGAGCGGCC
>QFNK01000266.1 GCA_003240795.1 Micavibrio aeruginosavorus
ATGGCGCAAGCACGCTGATTGGCATCGGCGCATCCTCAATTGGAAAAAATATCCATGGATATGTGCAAAACATTGCCGACCTGCGCCTGTATCATCAATCACTTGAAAATAATGTTCTTCCTGTCAGCAAAGGGTTTTTGCTGACGTCGCAGGACAGGATACATGGCGATGTTATATCGGAAATTATGTGTTACATGGCCGTTGATCTTGCTCAGATCAGCAGAAAACATGGTCTTAAGGCTGATTATTTCACATCATGCCTGGAACGTCTGACACCCCTTTTGGTACAAGATATGGTTTCTTTGAGCGGTCAGTTCCTGGTGGTGAGACATCCTCATATGGCACGCCTAGTCGCACGCTGTTTTGATCCGATGGCACCTGATACACCGTTACAAAACAGGCATACACACGCCATATAAAAAAATCCCGCTCGACGCGGGATTTTCCAAGCCTGGAGAAATTAAAAGCGGTAAGAAACACCCGCACCGATCAGCCATGGATCCAGTTCCACATCAGCCTTTATAGCACCGTTGTTCAATGACGCATCAACATTCAGCCAGATTTTCTTTACGTCGAAGTTTAAACCCCAATTGTCATTGATCCAATAATCAAAACCGGCCTGCAGTGCGGGGCCATAGCCGTTATCGACGTTGAGGTCACTGAAGCCTGTTCCGGCATCTTCAGCATACATGATTGAGTAGTTTATACCGGCACCGATATACGGACTAAAAGCCCGATCAGGTGTAAAATGGTACTGCAGGGTCAATGTCGGCGGTAAAATCCATGCTTCACCAAGATTAGAACCACCGAAGTCCATTTCGTGCCTTGCAGTTCCGGCAATAATTTCTGCAGCAATATTGTTTGTAAGAAAATATGTCAGATCAAGCTCTGGCACAAATGCATTGCCGACTTTTATTTCTTCAGAAAGCTTTGTTCCACCCAAGCTGACCGAGCTATCCTCTGCCGGCACAACACCCAAAGCGCGTACGCGGATTTGAAACCGCTCCTTCGCGAGCCAGCCGCTGCCGCTTATAACACTGCGTTCTGCCATGGCTGGATGTGACATGGCTAGAACTGCAAAGGCTATTCCCAATCCTGTTAAATTTTTTATGATCCCCTCCAAGGTTTGCCCCCGAGATATCCCATCAACCTTTCTTACATGTCTTGATTATTGTCAAAAAAGACGCGTTTTTCTACAACTTACAAGGTTCACGTTTGCGTAATTTTGCGGCCATTTTCCCCACATTCTGCGCATACTCTTTTTTGGCAATCAGGAGGCCGTCGGGTGTATCTACAACAATCAGGTCTTCTACACCGCATAATGCGACAGTTCTTCCGTTACCGTAGAAAAAACAGTTTTTTGCATCCTCCAGTATGGCCTCGCCTAAAATGCGGTTACCATTTATGTCGCCGGGCAGGGTATTCGCCACAGCCGTCCATGAGCCGATGTCATTCCAGCCTATTTCGCAAGGGATAACCGATATCCTTTCGGTTTTTTCCATGACTGCGCGATCTATGGATATGGACGGAATTTTTGAAAAAATATCTGCATGCATGGATATGATTTTACTCTCACTGCCATGCCCGTCTGATGCCTTATAGCATCTTATGATTCCGTTCAACACTTCTGGAGCATGTGTTTTCATCTCCTCCAGCATCGTATCGGCACGGAAACAGAAAATTCCGGCATTCCAATAGAAATTTCCTGATGCCGTATATTCTTCGGCAATTTTTTGCGTGGGTTTTTCTATGAACCTAAGAACGTTGCGTCCAGATACCTCAATGTATCCGAACCCTGTTTCAGGATACGTGGGTACGATCCCAAATGTCACGATGCGTCCCTGCTCCGCCAGAACTCTAGCGGTGGCGACCCTGTCATAAAACTCAGTCTGGTTTTCGATCAGATGATCTGCTGGCATACTCAGGATTACCGTTTCCGGACCATATTTTACGCAAGCATGCAGCGCAGCCGCTCCTATCGCGGCGGCTGTATTTCTGCCTTCTGGTTCAAGGATAAATTCGTTGTTTGCTTCTTCACCACATTTGCGAAAAACGTCTTTGGTTTGTATGATGAAATCAACATTCGTGACTGTCAGGACGGTTCCCGCGTCCTGCATGCCAAGCGCACGGCGGTATGTTTTTTGAAGCAAGGTCTGTCCGTCGGGCATCCTCATAAACGGCTTTGGATTGCTCTGTGTGGAGACCGGCCAGAGGCGTGTTCCCGCGCCGCCGGAGAGAATGACCGGCAGGAATTTTCTTTTGGATGCCGCAATCTCTTTGGGTATATCTTCTTTTTTATTACCGCGCATGTTCAGAAAGACTTTCCGGACAGGTTGCGACGGATATCAGCCTCCACCATCAAAGCACATAAATCTTCCAGCGTCGTTTGTGGAGACCAGCCTAAATCGCGTTTTGCCTTGTTCGAACATCCCGTAAGCACGTCTATTTCCGCCGGACGGTAGAACTTCGGATTAATATGAACAACAACTGCGCCATTTTTTATATTATAAGCGATTTCATCCTTCCCACTTCCCTCAAAGGCGATGTCTATGCCTGCAATATGAAATGCCATTCGAGCAAAATCACGTACGGAATAAGAGGATCCTGTAGCCAGCACATATGTGTCAGGTTTAGAGGCCTGCAGAATACGCCACATGCCATCGACATATTCTTTGGCGTATCCCCAATCCCGCCGCGCCTCCAGATTACCCAGTTCTATCGGAGCAGTGCCGCCCAGTTTTATCCTTGCGACACCATCCGTGATTTTGCGCGTTACAAATTCTTTTCCGCGCAAAGGAGATTCATGATTAAATAGAATCCCGTTCGCGGCAAATATTCCATACGATTCGCGGAAATTGATGGTTGTCCAGTGGGCGTGGAGTTTGGATATTCCGTAGGGGCTTCGCGGATGAAAAGGTGTTTCTTCATTCTGGGCATCGGCAGACGCAGAGCCGAACATCTCT
>QFNK01000267.1 GCA_003240795.1 Micavibrio aeruginosavorus
GACGCGATCGGTTTTCCGGCGACGGTGCTTGCGTGGATTGCAAGCGTTCTCGCCGGCGGCTTTTTGATAAAGCGCCAGGGGCTTGAAATGCTCTCGCGTCTTCAGGATTCCGTGAACAGCGGCGTTGTACCGGAAGAAACCGTGTGGCAGGGACTCTGCCTTCTTGTCGCGGGACTTCTTCTTGTCATGCCGGGATTTATCAGCGACGTGATCGCGTTTTTCCTGATGTTTCCGATCATCCGCACATCCGTGCGGCGCTATGGCGTGAAAAACTTCGTCTATGGTGAAACGGGACGGGAACACAGGCCGCCGGAAGAGGGCGAAATCCTCGACGGCGTATACCGCCGGACGGATGACATACAAGGCAATATTCCCTATAGCCGCGACGACAGGCAGCCCTGATGACTGGACGCGGGGCCGCGCCTTATGCTAAATCCATGGCTGAGATAATTTTAGAAAGAGACATGTAAATGAGCGATACCGATCAACAAAAACAGCGCATCGATTCCGAAATGCCCGTCATGCCGGTCAGCGTCCATGCGCAATACGTCAAGGATTTCTCCTTTGAAAATCCGAACACGCCCGCATCGTTGCGCCCATCGAATGCAAAGCCGGAGATGGACGTCAATCTTGTCATCGACGCGATGAAAATCGAAGAAGAGGGCAATCCGGATCTTTACGAGACGACCATTTCTCTGACCGTCAAATCGACGCGCGAGGGCAAGGTTCTGTTTATTTCCGAGGTCGCCTATTCCGCGCTCGTCACTGTCCGCAATGTCACGCAGCAACAGGCCCATGCGATTTTGTATGTCGAAGTGCCGCAGATGCTTTTCCCGTTCGCGCGTCAGGTGATCGCGAATGCGGTAACGTCCGGTGGCTTCCCGCCTCTGCTGTTGAACCCTATCGATTTCCGCGCGATGTATCAGGCCAACCGTGGGCAGCAACAGGCAACGATTGCCGCTTAATCAATTCGCCTTCCAAAGCGGATTTTTCAATTTTTCAAGCAGCGCCTCGTGCGCTGCTTTTTCTTCGTCCGTTATCGTGAATATGCGGGGTTCGCGGTACGGGCGGTCGGCGGCTATCGCGGATGCCGTGGTTTTCTGGGCTTCCTCTACAATACCCAGACCCTGCTGGCGGCCGCCGAGCATTTCCAGATACACTTCGGCCAGCAACTGGGAGTCGAGAAGCGCGCCGTGGAATGTCCTGCTGGAATTGTCGATACCGAAGCGGCGGCAAAGCGCATCGAGGTTCGCGGGCGATCCCGGAAATTTTTCCCGCGCCATGCGCAGCGTGTCGAAAACGCGGCGGTTGTCGAGGCTGGGGAAGCCGAACAACTTGAGTTCGGCATTCAAAAACTTCACATCGAATTCGGCGTTGTGAATGACAAGGCGGGACTCGCCGATAAAATCCATGAAGCCGCCGACGACTTCCCCGAATGTAGGCTTGTCCTTTACAAAATCATTCGTGATGCCGTGAACGGCGGTTGCTTCCGGCGGAATATCACGCTCGGGATTGATATAGACGTGATAATGCTTGCCGGTCGGCAAATGGTTCATCAGTTCGACGCAGCCGATCTCGACCAGCCTGTCGCCCTTGACCGGATCCATCCCCGTTGTTTCGGTATCGAGAACAATTTCACGCATCATCAAACTCCCAATTCTCTTACTATCTTACGCAGGGCGCGGAAGGTGTGCGCCGGACCCATGCCTGTCTGCACCACATAATCGCTTAAGCTTCGCTTTTGTGCATCGGGCATTTGTTTTGCCAATATGGATTTGAATTTTTCTTCCGTCATGCCTTTGCGCGCCAGAACGCGGCGGCGCTGGATCGCGGGCGGTGCGCTGACGCATATCACGCAATCGACACGTTTTTCCGCGCCTGTTTCAAAGAGCAACGGGATTTCCAAGACGGCCGCGCGTTTTCCCTTGCGCGTCATCGCCTGAATAAAATCCACCTGGCTTTTTTTCGCGGCAGGATGAAGAATGTTTTCAAGCGTCTTCAATGCGGCAGGATCGTTGAACACGATATCGCCGAGTTTCTTGCGGTCGATGCCGTTTGTTTTTTTATCCAGCGCTGACGGAAAGGCGGAGACAACATCGTCGAACGCAATGCCCTTCGGCTGAAGCGCGGCGTGAACCGCCTTGTCGGAATCATGCACCGGAATGCCCATCAGTTTCAGCATCGACGCCGCGCGCGATTTGCCCATGCCGATGGAACCAGTCAGGCCGATGACGATCACGCCAGCACCTTTTCTTCCAGCGTTTTGTCCACCTCCGGCATAACGCCGAACCATTTTTCAAAGGCGGGACGCGCCTGATGAAGAAGCATGCCGATGCCCGTGACAACGGTATTCCCGCGCGCCTTTGCATCGACGAGCAATTGCGTCATCAGCGGCACATAAACGATGTCGCTCACAACGGCATATTGCGGCAGATTTTGCAGATTGATCTCGAGAGCGTCCTTGCCCGTCATGCCCAGCGCCGTTGTGTTGATAAGCGCGGCGGCGTTTTTCAAAATTTCTTCGCGGTCTTCCCATTTCGCGGCGGAAATGATTGACGGTGCCATCATGGCGATTTCCCGCGCTTTTTCTTCGGTGCGGTTTGTGATGATGATTTTTTTCGCGCCTTCTTCGATCAGGCCGTAAACAATCGCCCGCGCCGCGCCGCCCGCGCCCAGAACGACGATCGGGCCCTTGGCGAAATCAAAGCCCGGCGCCTGAGATTTGAAATTCTCTATGAACCCGAACGCATCGGTGTTGGAGCCGTAAAGTTTGCCATTGCGGACGACGACAGTGTTCACCGCGCCGATCGCCGTCGCTTTTTCGTCGACGCTTTCGCACAGCGCGAAAATCGCCTGCTTGTGCGGGATGGTCACATTGAATCCGGCATAGCCGTCGGCGATCATATTCGCAATTCGCTCGCGCAATTCTTCCGGCGCGATTTCGACGCGGCCATACTCG
>QFNK01000268.1 GCA_003240795.1 Micavibrio aeruginosavorus
GGGGCAGGGCGCCGCGGCGTTCTTGGTAGAGGATCGCAAGGCTGCTCTGGAAGCCATTCTCGCCGATAAAACAAGCGGCGACCGCATAGTGGTTATGGGCGCCCGCGATGATACTTTATCCGCCTTCGCCGCAGAAATCCTTGCGAAAATAGCCGTTTAAAAGGAACTTCCGGCCCCATTCGCGCGTAGGACACATAGGCGAACGAAGGAGGAAAAAATGACATACGAAACAAACGCTTCCGAATATTATCAACGGGGAATGACAATGCCCCCGGTCGCAATGAAATCGCGCGAAGTGGTTGGATTGTTTACAAATATGCAGGAATTGCAAGACACGATCCGCGATCTTGAAGGCACGGCCTTCCCGCGTCAGGATATTTCCGTGATGGGCAGGCGCCGCGAGCTTGAAAAAGTGTTTGGCAGCCGCACGGTAGATCCCGAAATTGCTATGAACAACGCATCTACTCCGCGTCAGGCGCCCGCGCGTCCTGAGGAAAAAACAATCGGCACCGCGGCCATGATCGGCGGGTCCGCCTATATCGGTGCAATGGCGGCAGCCCTTGCAGTCGGAGCCGTTACGTTCCCCGCATTGGTGGGCGCGGCCGCAATAGGCGGTCTGGGTGGCGGCAGCCTTGGAGCGTTCCTGACACGCCTGATGGGTGACCGTTACAATCGCCATGTCGGCGAACAGATCGAAAAAGGCGGACTTCTTTTGTGGGTGCGCACACCCGACAGTGAAAAAGAGGAAATAGCCAAACAGATCATGGTCTCCCGCGGTGGATACGATGTCCACACACACACCATAAATTAAGCGCGGCGGAAGTAGTCTTTTACACCTTGCGCGGCGGCAGCACCCGTCGCAAAACAGGCCTGCAGAAGATACCCTCCGGTGGGCGCCTCCCAATCAAGCATTTCCCCGGCACAAAATACGCCGGGGATTTTTTTCAGCATAAGCGCATTATTCAGCTCCGAGGCCGCAATACCGCCTGCGGATGAAATCGCGCGGTCGATATCGAAAGGTCGTGTCAGCGTAAGCGGAATCGATTTGATCAGGTTTGCGAGGCTGCCGACATCCTTTTCCGCAATCTGCTTGTCCGCTTCGCGCAGAAGGCTGATGGAAACCGGATTAAGCGACAAAGCTTTCTGCAGATAGGTCGAAAAGGATTTTCGCCCGCGCGAAACATGCGAAAGCTTTCCGGTGATATCCTGAACGCTCATGTTCGGGCGGAGATCGATGCGAAGATGGGCCGGGCCGCCGCGCATAACGCTGTCGCGAATATGTGAGGAGAGCGCATAGACCGCACCGCCTTCGACACCCTTGTGATCTATCATCATTTCGCCAAGCGCCCGCTGGCCATTGCATTCAAGCGCAATCCCTTTGAGCGGCTGTCCGGAAAACTTCTCCCGGAATATATCCGACCATGCGACATGGAACCCGCAATTGGCAGGTAGGAACGGATTGACCGTAACGCCTTTACCGGAAAGAATATTTGCCCATGAGCCGTCCGATCCCAGTGACGGCCACGATGCGCCGCCCATGGCAAGAATGACGGCATCGGCACGAACAGTATCTTCGCGGCCGTCCTGCACGATAAACCGCAGCGCGTCTTCGTCCGTCCATCCCGCCCATGTCGATTGCATCCTGAATTGAACGCCTTGCGCCGAAAGGCGCGCGATCCATGCGCGAAGCAAGGGTGAAGCCTTCAATGATTTCGGGAACACGCGCCCGCTGCTCCCCACAAATGTTTCCTGCCCGAGCCCCTCACACCAGGCGCGCAGGAAATCGGGGGTAAAGTCATGAATGGCTTTTTGTACAGGGTCGCCGCATCCGCCTCTGTAACGCGTTGCAAAGGATTCAATATTTTCGGAATGAGTGATGTTCAAACCGCCGCGCCCCGCCATCAGGAACTTGCGGGCGAGGGAGGGTTTACGTTCATACACCGTCACGGTAAAACCCTCCGCCGAAAGTTTCTCCGCCGCGATCAGCCCCGCAGGGCCGCCGCCGATGATCGCAACTGTTTTACCGCCTGTCGTCATGGTCGCGATAATTCCAGCTTTGCCCGAAAAAAGCGAATAAAAAAGCCCGGAAAACATCCGGGCTTTTAAATGAATTACTTCACAAATTGAACAGGGAAATTAATTTTCGTCCCTACGGGCAGGCCGCCGACGCCGCCGCCTTTGCATGTCCATTTGCTGAAGCCTTGCCCGTCACTGAAAACTGCTTCTGCTTTGCATTTGAGCAAACCATCCGTCATATCCTTTGGAACGATGTTTCTTGTGCGAGGTCTGGTTTCCGTCGTCGCGCCTTCGAATGCCGTAGTCGGGCGAGCTTTCGGAAGGGGGCCTTTTTCCGGCAATGTCGTAACATCTTTACTGACAACAGGTTTTTGCGTTGTCACAGTTTTTACAACAGGTTTCTCCGTAACCAGTTCTTTTGACGTCACGCTGGAATCTTCCGGGAAGACAGGGCGTGGCGTTGGAACAGGAACCTTCTCCAGCTTGACGGTATCTGCGCCAGCGGCAGATTCAAAGTCCGGACGCGGCACAGGCAGCGGGATTTTCTTCGCCGTCACAACGACATCGGCCTGCGGCACAACTTTCGCCCCGCCAAGTGTTTCCGGCAGCTTGATGACCTGACCGATGCTGATATTATTGCCTTGTCTTACGCTCATACCGTTGATCTCTCTGATCTGCTTGACGGCATCCGCAATTTCTTCGGACTTCTTGAGGCCAAAATTGCTCTGGGCGATCTTCCACAGGCTTTCACCTTTCTTCACGGCATGATCCGTAAAGACGGGTGCAGCGACAACGGGTTGAACGTCAACCGGCTGGACCTCGACAGGCGCAGAATCTGCATTCACAAGGCTGTCATGAAGTGCGGCTGCTCTGGCTTTTACGGCATCCATAACATCCGGGTCTTGTTTTAGTTCGAACTGCTTGAAGCTTTCTTCC
>QFNK01000269.1 GCA_003240795.1 Micavibrio aeruginosavorus
AGGCGGTGGCCATCCTCAACCACGACGCCGCGATCAAGGACATCGCCCGCGAAGTGTCCGGCGCGCGGGACATGCTCTATCTAGGCCGCGGTTCGCTCTACCCGATCGCCCTCGAAGGCGCGCTAAAGCTGAAGGAAATTTCCTACATCCACGCCGAAGGCTACGCCGCCGGTGAAATGAAACACGGCCCCATCGCGCTTATCGATGACAAGGTTCCGGTCGTCGTCGTTGCGCCCGCGAATGATGTGCTGTTTGAAAAGACGGCCTCGAACGTGCAGGAAACGGTCGCCCGCGGCGGCAGGATCATGCTCTTCTCCGACGCCGCCGGTGTCGCGAAGATGAAGCAGCAATCAACCTGGGCGGTAACGCTTGGCGAAGTCCACCCATTCGTGGCGCCGATCCTTTATGCCTTCCCGGTCCAGCTTCTCGCCTACCACGTCGCCGTCGCCAAAGGCACGGATGTGGACCAGCCAAGAAACCTCGCGAAATCCGTCACGGTGGAGTAGTGAGAGCAGAGTGGTGTGGCGTTCTTGCCACATCGCGCCGCTTCGTGCTGAAAACCCTATAGGCATATCGCGGGGCGGGGCATAAGCTCGCCCTTATGAAGAAACAAACGCTCCCTATATTCCTGTGGCTTGTCATTCCGGTACTGATGATTATCGGTCAGATCGTGATGGAAAACACCATTGACGACAAAGTGCTTCTCGCGCGCCTTCATTCCGAGGGTGGCCCGCAGGAAACATTGCAGGAATATTTCATAGCGGCGGCTCTCCTGATGGGCATCTACTCTCTCGTCAAAATCGACTGGTCGGCACAGAAGCTGGTCGGCATCGTCGTGGCCATCGCGACGTTTGGCTGCGTTTACATCCTCGGAGAGGAAATCAGCTGGGGCCAGCATAAATTCGGCTGGTCAACGCCCGAATTCTTCGCTGCCATAAACGATCAGCAGGAAACAAACCTTCACAATACGTCACACTGGCTGGATCAGAAGCCGCGACTTCTCCTATTCATCGGCATCGTGATCGGGGGCCTGATAGTACCTGCCATGGCGCGCTGGAAGCCTGAAAAGCTTCCTGCGAAATCCCGCGAGCTATATCCGTCCTGCACGCTTTGCGTCACCGCCGCTGCGGTTCTTCTGGTTTATGTGATAGAGGAAATCTTCGAACACATCATGGGCCATAGGCTCTTCACCCGCATGAGCGAGGTGCAGGAAGCCTATATGTATTACTTTATTTTCCTGTATCTTCTGGACCTCTATAAGCGGGAAATTTCAAAGTTTAACGCCGATAAAAAATAAGTTATGAGAAATAATGTAAAAATATCAGTGCGATAGTCGTTATTTCGTAAAATTATAACTTGCATTTTCTCTTATTTTCGTATTTACTCATATTCGTTCAGACAAAAGCCGCAGAAATATAAAAAGCTTACGCTGACAACAGGGTGTGTTCATTTTCGTCACAAAAACAAAAAAAGACGAGTTGAACATTGGGGGATACAAAAATGGGAAAAACAAAACTCACCGATATAATATGGCCGCCCGCAGGCTGGCCGCAATTCGCCTCGGTAAAACTTCCGTCCGGACAATCGGTCGCGAAGAATGTCGGCGGCTCCCGCATTTTCGGGCTTCAATACACCATCGACTCCGTACCGCTGTTTCAGGGTGATACGCGCTATTTCCGCCACAACATCCGCATCGACGGCTGGGAATATTCCATCCTGAACGAAAGCATCGAATATCCGGTTCTCTCGTTCAGCATCATGGACCGGTTCGATCCGTCCCTGCCGCTGGAATGTTTCGTCAGCGAAATCCGCAGTTACGACAGCCATATTCCGCACACGCGCCGTTCCGCCTCCCGCGCTGTGAGCGCCGCGCTATTCATGATCCGCCAGATTTCAGAAGGTAACGTGCCAGATGTCAACCGCGTGCTGCGCATATACAAGCTGCACCCGAACCAGTCGATCCTCTATCGCAACGACCGCTCGCTCGGCTCAGACCTGAAACGCGCCTTTGAAGACGGACAGGTCAAGGCATATGTGGGTTCGGTAAAGGCCTAATCCCTGCGTTGCAGGAGAAGGGTCATCCACTCGTCTTTCGGGAATTTTTCAATCACGCTCAGCTCGTGCTCTGCATAGGCACCCGCAACGCGGTCGGCCTGCTCGCGCAGCATCCCGGACAAGATGACATAGCCTTTCGGCGCAACCGTCTTTGAAAGCTCTTCCGCCATCTCGATCAACGGCGCGGCCAGAATGTTGGCAATGACCAGATCATACGGCGCGTCGTTCCACACGCGGCTCTGCTTTTCAAATCCCTCGCTCTGATAGGCGGGAACATTTTGAAGGTTGTTGATGTCCAGATGAATGCGGCTCACGCGCACGCATTCGGGATCGTTGTCCGCGGCGAATGTCTGCGCCTCCGGCCAGAGCTTTGCCGCCGCCGCCGCCAGAATGCCCGACCCGCAACCCATATCGACGATATTGTGCGGCTCCACCCCGTCGTCTTTAAGGTGCGCCAGCGCCATCATGCATTGCGACGTCGTGCCATGCTCACCCGACCCGAACGCGGTGGCCGCCTCGATCAGAAGGGGAATCAATCCCTCCGGCTTCGGTCCTGTATAATGCGAGCCATAGATAAAGAACGGCCCGACATCGAACGGCGGCAGGGCGTTATAACTTTCCGCCAGCCAGTCGCGCTCTTCCAGTTCTTCGATACGCAAATCCTCGATAACGTCAAAAGACAGCCCTGCCTGCTGCGCCGCGTCTTCCAGCCTTTGCTGCACATCCGCGCGGTCCGGTTCGCCCTCGAACGTCCAAAGGAACGCCCACTGGCCCTTGTCTTTCTTGGCGGAGAAGGACAGCGTCTCTTCCTCGCCGAACGCGCCCGCGAAAAAACCGGTCTGGGAATCGTCCAGACCGGCCTTGATGGTTAGTGT
>QFNK01000270.1 GCA_003240795.1 Micavibrio aeruginosavorus
GGAAGGCGATTTCAAAGCGAACTACAGCAGCGGCGGATCGGTGCATGAATTCAAGGCCGACCAGCAGGCGATCGACCTTGCCGTCGATACGGCCAAGGCGCTGGACATCCAGATCGGCGGGATCGACCTTCTCTTCCGTGAAGGCGGCGGCTACACGATTTGCGAAGCCAATACCTTTCCTGGTTTCAAGGGGCTGGAAAAGGCGTCTGGCGTCAACGTGCCGGAAAAGATTTTCCAGTCGATGGAACGCAGGCTGGTCGAACACCGCATGAGCAAAACGGTAGAGCAGGGCAAGCATGTCGCCGTCGTCAAGACGCGTCAGGCCCGCGATGTTGTCTCCGACCTGTTTGCCAAGGCGCGCAAATGGATGGGCGGCATGAAGGCCGCGGCGTAAATACCGGACGCAGATTAAAGTTTAAGAACTCCGCCCCCAAAGGCGGAGTTTTTTTTAAAGGGGCTTGAGCCCCGGCGCGGGAGGGCGCGCCAATGTCCGGGCGTAAAGCCGCACGTAATCCGCCTGTTCGGGCATGACGAAGGATTCCGCGCGCGCCTTGTGGACGGCCGTTATGCTCCGCTCCGCAGGCCAGCCCGCGTGGACGAGGAGCAGGGCTGCGGCCACAGACGTGCGGCCGATACCGCCCATGCAGTGGATGAAGATGCCCTCGCCGCGGGTGAGGCGGGCCGAAAGATCGGGCTGGAATTTGCGGAATTCGCCGATCCACGCGGCGTCCGGAACCGCGTCGTTCGGAAGGGGCAGGTGAACCCAGTTCATGCCGCGCGCCGCAACGCCTGCACCCAAGGCTGGTACATTCAGGTCCCGTATCTCGGTGTTTTCCAGAAGGGTGATGACCGTTTGGGCGCCCCATGCTTTCACCGCGTCGAGGTCGATATCGAGGTCGCGGCTCCAGCTTCCTGTCTGGGCTTGCGGCTGGATCTTGCCGGGGCAGATGCTGAGGCCGAGCTGCGCATTTCCGACCTTGATCGTGTCGATGCGCAGGGGGTGGGTCAGGCTGGTCCTGGTCATTATTCCCAGAATCCGAACCACACGCCGATACCGTGAATGACGGCCAGCGGGAAGAACAGCGCGCCGACGAGCAGGAAGCCCCATTCACCGTTCTGGAAGCAGCTGACGATATGCGTGACCCATGCGGCGAAACCGCCGAGGACGACGATCAGTGCTGTGGAGATCAGGGCGATGCCGCCGGATTTGATTTTGTCGATAAGCTGCATGGCGATTCCTTGTTAATTTTTAGCGTTGGAAGGATGTCGGGGCGGAATCTATTTCCGCAACCTGACCGTTTCTGATTTCCATGACGGCGAGGCCGCGTTCGGCCATACCGTCGCGGCGGAAGCGCACGATGCCGTCCACGCCAGAAAAACCGTTCGGGTTTGTCAGGCTGGCCGCCGAGAAAGGCTGACCGCCGCCGGATTTTGCGAGCGCGATGGCAAGGGCGGTTGAATCGTAAGCGAGGCTGGCAAGGCGGACGGGGTTGGCGCCGTAGGTTGCCTGATACCGCGATTCAAAGGAGGCGCGGGCACGGGGCGAGGGGGCGGCAAACCATGCGCCGTTCATGGCAGGGTTCGAGGCAACGCGTGCATCGTCCCACAAACCCGTTCCGAGTTTGCGGGCATTCGCGTTGGTGACGCGCATCAGGATGGAGGAGAGGGAGTCCCCGCCCGCCGGAATGAAGACTGAGTCATATCCGCTGGCGTCGGACAAGGCGCGGGTGATGGTCATGCCGGACCGCGCGGCGGCGTCCTCGAAGCTTTGCGCGGTTGCGAGGCCGTATTGGTCTGCGGGGGCGGCGACGGCGGCGCGGCGCAGGCCTTTTTGCGCGGCGAAGGCGGCGATGCGTTCAACCTGACCGAACGGGGTAAAGCCCATGACGTAGGTATTTCCGCCTGCGAGCGTCCAGTCCGTGGAGTACGCGATGACGTTGATCCCGCGGGAGGCGGTTGCGGCCTTTACCGCACGGACATCTTCGGCGAAGACGGGGCCGAGGATGATTTGCGCGCCGGACGTGACGGCGGAGGTTGCGGCGGCGCCCGCGCCCGTTGCGGTGTCGCGCGGCATCAGTTCAAACGTGTCGTAGCCGAGTTCGAAAACGGCCAGTTGTGCGGCCTGAAGCATGGATTGGCCGAGTGCGGCGTTGCTGCCCGACAGGGGGAGGAGGATGGCAACCTTTACCGCTTGTCCCGTTCCGGTGGAAGGCGGCGGCGTCAGGGAGGCGTCCGTACCGTAAGGGGAGGAGGCGATATCTGCCTGCGAGCGTTGTCCCGGCGGTTCGCCCGAACCCAGACCCGGCCATGTTCCGCCTGTCTGCCCGCTGCATCCCGAAAGCGCGAAAATTATAAGGAAAAGGGGAAAAACGACATAAAAGCGGTGAAAGATCCTCATGCTCCTGCTACTCTCCATTATCGAAATGCGGGCGTGTGATGAAATCTGACACTACACAAAAAGAGGGCAAGGCACCAGACACGGTTTCGTTGAAACCGGGCCTTTATCTGGTTCCGACGCCGATCGGCAATCTGCGCGACCTGACGTTCCGCGCGCTCGACGTGCTGGCGGGCGTTGATTTGATCGTGTGCGAAGACACGCGCGTGACCGGAAAACTGCTCAAAGCGTTCGGGTTGAAGAAACCGATGCGGGTCTATAACGACCACGCGACGGAGAAAGACCGCAATTCGATTGCCAAGATTATCGAGGAGGGCGAGGCCGTCGCATTGGTATCCGATGCTGGTACGCCGCTGATTTCAGATCCGGGATACAAGCTTGTCCGCCAGATCGTGCAGGACGGCCATATGATTACCGCGCTGCCCGGCGCGAACGCGTTGTTGCCGGCGTTGCAGCTTTCGGGACTTCCCACAGATGCGTTCAGTTTTATCGGCTTCCTTCCCGCGCGGTCGG
>QFNK01000271.1 GCA_003240795.1 Micavibrio aeruginosavorus
TCCTGCGAAGCCTATCGCCGGCAAGAAACCAGCCGGTAAATAAGGGAGGATGATCCATGGCTAAACCAGCAGCAAAAACCGTTAAAAAGGTTAAGAAAAACATCACGACGGGCGTTGTCCACGTGAATGCATCCTTCAACAACACGCAAATCGTCATCACGGACGACCAGGGCAATGCTATTTCCTGGTCTTCCGCAGGTCTGATGGGCTTTAAAGGCTCGCGTAAATCCACGCCATACGCCGCGCAGATGGCAGCAGAAGATGCTGGCCGCAAAGCGCAGGAACATGGTGTGAAAGAAGTTTACGTGGAAGTCAAAGGTCCGGGTTCGGGCCGTGAGAGCGCCCTGCGCGCCCTCGGCATGATCGGTCTGAATGTCCGCTCCATCAAGGACATCACGCCAATCCCGCACAACGGCGTTCGCCCACGCAAGCGCCGCCGCGTATAATAAAAATTCCAGCCGCACGGGTATTTTACTTCGTGCGGCTGTATCCATTTCTAACCAGAGGCCGGCTAAGAACCGGATGACGTTTACAAGAAGGGAACTACCACTATGATCCAGAAAAACTGGCAAGAACTGATCAAGCCGCAAAAGATCGAAATCGGTCACGGCTCCAATGCAAAAACAAACGGCAAAATCGTTGCTGAACCGCTTGAGCGCGGCTTCGGTCTGACGCTCGGCAACGCACTGCGCCGCATCCTGCTTTCCTCGCTGCAAGGCGCTGCCGTTACGGGCATCCAGATTGACGGCGTCCTGCACGAGTTCTCCTCCATCGAGGGCGTCCGTGAAGACGTTACGGACATCGTCCTGAACGTAAAAGCGATCTCCGTGCGCATGCACGCAGAAGGTCCGAAGAAAATGCGTATCAAGGCCGAAGGTCCGGGCGAAGTTACTGCCGGTCACATCGAAGCCGGTGCCGACATCGAGATCATGAATCCTGACCTCGTTATCTGCACGCTCGACAAAGGCGCTACGTTCAACATGGAAATGACGGTCAACACGGGCAAGGGCTACCGCCCAGCGGCCTTCAACCGTCCGGAAGAAGCGCCAGTCGGCCTTATTCCTGTCGATTCCGTTTTCTCCCCGGTCCGCAAAGTGTCCTACGAAGTGGAAGACACGCGCGTTGGCCAGATCACGGACTACGACAAGCTGACGATGAACATTGAAACGAACGGCGTTATCACGCCTGAAGATGCAGTTGCCTATGCAGCCCGCATCCTGCAGGACCAGCTGTCCGTGTTCATCAACTTTGAAGAGCCGGATCAGGCAACGTCCAAGGACGAAGCGGAAGAACTGCCGTTCAACCGCAACCTCCTGCGCAAAGTGGACGAACTCGAACTGTCCGTCCGTTCTGCAAACTGCCTGAAGAACGACAACATCGTTTACATCGGCGACCTGGTTCAGAAGTCCGAGAGCGACATGCTCCGCACGCCGAACTTCGGCCGTAAATCCCTGAACGAAATCAAGGAAGTCCTGACGAACATGGGCCTCCACCTCGGCATGCAGGTCGAGGGCTGGCCGCCAGAGAACATCGAAGACCTGGCGAAACGCCTGGACGATCCGTTCAACAACTAATTCCGGGCGCCCCCGTGCAAGCGGGGGCTTCCGAACTAGGACATAGTGTCCGCGCCCGTATCCAATCGTAAGATGCCTGCGGGATATACCATGGGACCGATGCGTCGGCCCGCAATGTAAGGAGAAACGCCGTGAGACACGGAATTAAACAACGTAAACTGAACCGCACCTCGCAACACCGCACGGCGATGTTCGCCAACATGGCGGCTGCGCTGATCAAGCACGAGCAGATCGTTACGACGCTGCCGAAAGCAAAAGAACTGAAGCCGATCGTTGAAAAACTAATCACGCTCGGCAAAAAAGGCGGCCTTGCAAACCGTCGTCTGGCGATTTCCCGTCTGCGCGATGAAGTGCAGGTTGCGAAATTGTTCGACACGCTTGCAACGCGTTACGAAGGCCGTCAGGGCGGTTATGCCCGCGTTCTGAAAGCCGGCTTCCGTTATGGCGACAACGCACCGATGGCGATCATCGAGCTGGTTGACCGCGATGTAACGGCAAAAGGTCAAGACAGCGGCCCGGTATTCACGGACAGCGAATACGAAGAAGAAGAGATCGCAGCTCCTGCGAAAAAAGCACCGGCAAAGAAAAAAGCTGCTGCTTAATTCTTCTCCAAGAAACGATAAAACCCCGCTGATCTAGCGGGGTTTTTTCTATTTCTTCACGTTCCCTGTTAAGAGCGGCGCGTGGCGCGCAGGACGGAGTCGAAGAACGGGCGTGACGGCGGTGTGTCGTCATCGCTGCTGCTGTCCGGTTTCTTCGCGCTGATGGATACGGAGCCTTGTGCCTGCGCTAACGGGCGCGTGGGGGCGGGTGCAGGCGCTGTCGCAGGCTTTTCCTCTATCATGCTCATACGCAGGCTGGAGGAGGCGGCCTGTGTGGTTTGCGTATTTGTCTGCGGTGTCGCCGATGCTGTTTGAGCTTCCGGTTTTGGCGTTTGCTGTGCCTGTCCATAAAGCGGTGTGTTTGGCTGGGCTTCCGCTTTCGCGCCGCCATACACATATTGTTGCGACGGAAATGCACGCGTTTGCACTTCGTGCGCGTAGACCTCGACCGCCTTTTTCATTGTGTTCGCTATGTCTGCGTAAACCTTTACAAATTTGGGTTTTTGACCTGTCGTCATTCCCATCATGTCTTCGGTCACCAATATTTGACCATCACATGAAGAGCTTGCGCCTATCCCTATGGTCGGGCACGAAATTGTGCGCGTGATTGCGGCGGCCAGTGATTCCGCAACGCCTTCGATGACAATGGTGAACGCGCCTGCATCGGCGATCGCCTTTGCATCGTTTGCGATCTTGCGCGCGCTGTCTTCGTCGCGGCC
>QFNK01000272.1 GCA_003240795.1 Micavibrio aeruginosavorus
AGGCTTGGAAGATGCGAAGAGCATATATATCCCGATCTGTGATGTGTTATAATGTAACGATAGTTAGTATTTGCCTCATAGTCAATTGATTGCAGAGCTGATCAGTCTCCCGTTCAATAAAGGCGCTTTTGCGGCAAAAATGATTGTTGCTGAAATATATTATCTTTCAATACTGAATGCCCCGTTATGCATGCGGCGCGCCCGGGTGCAATCCATGGATGGTTTATAAAAATTTGTTGGCATGCGGAAACATTCTGTGGTTGTGGTTGGTGCGGGGGCAGGCAGGTTCAGCGTTCTAAAAAACACATCGCGGCGGCCTTTTGCGAAAGCGGCGGGGAGCGCTCACAACGCATGACTTTTCCCGCAAATGTTGCTAGAACAGGGCATGACCATACCGCCGCGCTTTCTCGACGAACTTCGGGCGCGCCTGACTTTGTCCGATATTATCGGCAAGCGGGTGCGGCTGACCCGCGCGGGCAGGGAATTCAAGGGCTGCTGTCCTTTCCATAATGAAAAATCACCATCTTTCTACGTCAATGACGACAAACAGTTCTTTCACTGTTTCGGCTGCGGCACCCACGGCTCCGCGATTGATTTCGTCATGCGTCACGACAACCTGTCCTTTATCGAGGCGGTCGAAACGCTGGCCGCCACGGCAGGCATGCAGGTTCCGCAAAGCTCCCCGGCGGATGTCGAGCGGGCAAAGAAGGAAAAAGACCTCTACAGCCTGATGGACGAGGCGGCGAAGTGGATGGAGGCACAGCTCCGCAAGCCCGAAAACAAAACGGCCTATGATTACATGAGGGAGCGCGGCGTGCCGGACGACGTGCTGAGCGCATTCCGCGTCGGCTATGTTCCGGCGGATATGCAGTCGCTCCGCAAGCATCTGGCGGCGCAGGGCTACACGGATGCCCAGATGATCGAGGGCGGCCTTCTCAAAACCTCCGAGAAAGCGCGGGAGCCTTACGCTTTCTTCCGCGAGCGCGTTATGTTCCCCGTGCCGGACCGCCGCGGGCGAATCGTCGCTTTTGGCGGCCGCATCCTGCCGGATCACCTGCGCGCGCCCGACCGCGGTGATTTCAAGCCGCCGAAATACATCAATTCCACCGACACGCCGCTCTTCCACAAAGGCAGCATGCTGTACGGGGAACCGCACGCAAGACTGGCGGCGTCCGAGGGCCTGACGGTTATCGTGGTCGAGGGCTATCTGGACGTAATCGCCTGTTTCCGCGGCGGTTTCCGGGGGGCCGTTGCGCCTCTCGGCACGGCGCTGACGGAGGAGCAGATTTTGCGCCTCTGGAAGATGATCCCGGAGGAGCACAAGGTTCCGGTGCTCTGCTTTGACGGCGACAATGCCGGCCGCCGCGCTGCCGCCCGCGCGTGCGAACGCATCCTGCCGCACCTGAAACCGAACCATAGCGCGAAGATCGCCTTCCTTCCCGATGGCGAAGATCCCGACACGCTGATCAACGGAAAGGGCAAAGACGCCTTTTCCGCTGTCCTGTCCGGCGCGTTGAACCTTGTCGATTTCCTCTGGCAGGAAAATTACGCGGGCCGCGACTTCGACACGCCGGAGAGCAGGGCTGGCCTGTCCAAAACGCTGGAGGACACGGCGTCCCGCATCACGGACCGCACGGTTCAGCATTATTACCGCGAGGCTTTCCGCCAGAAGGTGCGGGAGGCTTTCGCGCCCAAGCCCGCCGCTGCATCCGCCGGAAGCGCCGCCCCCGTATCGGAACGCCGCCCATACCAGCCGCAAAACAGGCAGTGGCAGGGAAATTTCAAGGGCCGGAACGGCTTTGGCGGGCGTGAGTCCATGGTCCCGCCGCCGCCAATACCATCTCTCCAGCGGCCGATTTCCGCCAAAAATGGCCTTTTTTCGAGGGCGCTTCTGGCCTGCCTGCTCAACAATCCGGTCATATTCCACGATATAGAGGAGGAGGCGTCGCGCCTCCACTTTCCGGAAAACGGGCTTGACCGCTTGCGGCAGGCCGTTCTATCTACACTGAGCCGAAAGCCTGAGCTTGACGCGGCTGCCCTCAAGACCCATTTGTCTGGGCAGGGGCTGGGTGAGCAGATGCAGCTGATATTGAATGAATCCGTTTACACGCACGCGCCTTTCGCGAGGGTGTCCGAGGATGACGGAGCGGTTGTGGCCGCTTGGCGCGAGGCATGGAAAAGGATGCAGGCGCAAGAGGAAGAGCGGGACATCCGTCAGGCAAAAATAGCCTTTCAGGAAGATATGAATGAGGAAAACGAGGCCCGCTGGCAGAATATGCGCAAAAGGCCCGGAACTCCAGACAGCTGATGCATCAAAGGCTTTGAATTTTATGCGAATTCCGGTTTAATGAGCGAATCGGGCAAGAGACGAGACGGACTGTATTAGAACAAATGGCGACAAAGAAAACACAAGCGACCCCCAAAGCTCCGCAAAAGAAAACGGTGAAGACCGTCAAAGCCGTTTCCAAGGCCGCAAAGCCATCGGAAAAGGACAAGGATGCGGACGGTGAGGAAACGACCGAAGCAAGCGGATCGACCGGTGCAAGCAAAGGCACGCTGGCGCAGATTGTCAAAAAACTCATTTCCAAGGGGAAGGAGCGCGGCTACATCACGTATGATGAGCTGAACGCCGCCCTGCCTGCAGAAGATTTTACGTCCGAACAGATCGAAGACGCGATGTCCACGCTGTCCGATGTCGGCATCCAGATGTCCGACGGTGATGACGGCGAAGCGGAAGAGGAAAAAGAATCCGGCGGCGATTACGAATCCGGCGGTAACATTTCCTCCGACGATACGGGCCGCACCGACGACCCCGTGCGCATGTATCTGCGCGAAATGGGCTCTGTGGAGCTTTTGTCCCGCGAAGGCGAGATAGCGATTGCAAAACGCAT
>QFNK01000273.1 GCA_003240795.1 Micavibrio aeruginosavorus
GTATCTAGCCCGAAAGCGGGAGTTTGGAAACATCTGATTACCGTCGCCGCCGTCGGCCTTTCCGCCGTGGTCGTATCCTGCACGGTCAATCCCGCCACCGGACAAAAACAGTTCACAGGCTTGATGCCAGCCTCTCAGGAAGCCTCGATCGGCGCATCCGAGCATGAGAAAATCGTCGCGGCCTATGGCGGCGCGATCAGGGGGCCTATCGCCGACTATGTCAGCCGTATCGGCCAGAACCTTGCCAAGAATACGGAACGCGCCGATGTGACCTATACCTTCACGGTTCTGGATTCGCCTGTCGTCAACGCCTTCGCGCTGCCGGGCGGCTATGTCTACGTGTCCCGCGGCCTGATCGCGCTTGCGAACAACGAGGCTGAACTCGCCGGCGTTATCGCCCATGAAATCGGCCACGTCACGGGCCGCCATTCCGCCGCGCGCACGTCCCAAGGCGCCGTTATCGGACTCGGCGCCGCCATCCTGTCCGCCGCGACGGGAAGTCAGGCACTGGGGCAGGTGGCCAATGTCGGCTCCGACCTCTACATCAAATCCTACTCGCGCGGGCAGGAGATGGAGGCCGACGATCTGGGCATCCGTTATCTCTCCCGTGCCGGATACGATCCGCGCGCCATGGCAACTTTCCTCGCCAGCCTCGACGCGCAGACGAAACTGGACCAACGCATCGCCGGAAAACAGGGGGGCGATCTGCCGGGATATCTTTCCACGCACCCCGTCACATCCGACCGCGTCAATCAGGCAAACGTCATCGCCGCGAATTATCAGGGCGGTCAGAACCTCCTCAACCGCGATGCGTTCATGCAGGCGGTGAACGGCATTGTGTACGGAGATTCCGCTCAGCAGGGCTTCGTGCGCGGCAATACCTTTTTCCATCCTGCGATGGGATTTGCGTTCGACATTCCGCAAGGTTTCGAGGTGCAGAACAACCCGTCCGAATTGCTCGCGGTTCACAGCAACGGATCGGCCCTTATCTTCGACTCCGGCCGTGACAACAGCAACCGTGATCCGCTTTCCTACCTGACGCAGGTCTGGATGAAGGACGCACCGGCAAGCAACCCCGAAAGCGTCACCATCAATGGCATGCGCGCGGCGACCGCCGCATTCGCTGGAACGGCGAACGGCAAGTCCGTCTCCATCCGCGTCGTCGCGATCGAATGGAATCCGGGTCAGTTCTTCCGCTTCCAGATGGCGATCCCGCAAAATGCGGGAACGGATGTTGTGGAGGGCATGAAGCGTACAACCTACAGCTTCCGCAAGATGAGCGAGTCTGAAAAGAACAGCGTCAAACCGCTTCACGTCCGCATCGTAAAAGCGGGCGCAGGCGATACGGTCGCATCGCTTGGCGCGAAAATGCAGTTCCCGTCTTACCGCGAGGAACGCTTCCGCGTCCTGAATGCCATCAGCGGGCCGCTTGTCGCGGGTCAGACCTACAAAGTCGTGACGCAATAGATTTTGCAGCAAACGCGAAAAAGCCGCTTCTTAAAGGAAGCGGCTTTTTCATAGCTGTCAGGCCGTTATTGATTCATATCAATGTTGAGCGCTGCCAGTGTCTGTGTGTCCAGCTGACCTGTTGCAGGCAGGTCGTTGTTCATCTGGAATTCGCGAAGGGCGGAGGCCGTTTGCGGACCCCATTTACCATCTACGGAAACGGAATGGCCTTCGCTCTTCAGGCTGCTCTGAACACTCTGGATCGTGCCGGAGTCCATGCCCGAAACACTTACCGATGTGTTCGCTGTTGTATTGGAGCTAGCCGTAGCATCCATGCTTTCGCTGTTCGTGGCGGATACTTCGTCCGACGGCCTGTTTGCACTGCTGGAGTTATAATCACCGGCGGCCATTGCACCGGTACTGATAACCACAGCCGCAGCTGTCGTGAGAAGGGTTCTTACAAAAGTCATTTTATAACCTCCATTACTGTTAAGTAGGTATACTCCCAACAGCTCGCGCCCCGATCAGTTCAGATATATGTGAAAAAAGCCGGGAAATAAATCCCGGCTTTTTACCGCTTGTTTTCTTGTCTTGCGAAGACTTTGACCTAATAAGCGCTTATAAAAAAATCGTCGACGTTTGTTACATGCGTGACCATGTTCGCTTTCAGTTTTTCCATCGCGCGCGCTTCAAGCTGACGCACGCGCTCTTTGGAAACACCGAGCTCTTTCCCAAGATCTTCAAGTGTTACAGTCTCATACTTCAGATGACGTTCACGGATGATTTTCTGTTCGCGGTCGGAAAGCGTGCCGAGCGCATCCTGCAGCCATTTTGAACGCGTCTTTGAATCCTTCATACCGATGACGATGTCTTCGGGATTGGGGCGGTCATCTTTCAGGAAGCTTTGCCATTCTTCTTCACCGTCGTCATGAATGACGGCGTTGAGGGAATTGTCCCCGCCGGACAGGCGGCCTTCCATGTCTTCGACATCCTTGAGATTGATGTTCAGCTCTTTCGCGATTTTCTGGCGGCCTTCATCATTCAGTCCTTCTGTGCCGTTGACGCGCTCGATCTTCGCACGCAGACGGCGGAGGTTGAAGAACAGGGATTTCTGAGCCGCCGTCGTTCCTGTACGGACAATAGACCAGTTGCGCAGGATGTAATCCTGAATAGCCGAACGTATCCACCATGTGGCATAGGTGGAAAAACGAATATCACGCTCAGGTTCAAACCTTGCCGCGGCCTGCATCAGGCCTATATTGCCTTCCTGGATAAGATCACCCATGGGCAGGCCGTAGTTGCGAAACTTCGCGGCGCCGGCCACGACGAGGCGGGTGTAGGAGCGGACAAGCTCATGCAAAGCCTTTTCGTCGCCGTCATTACGCCAGCGGCGCGCAAGATCAAGTTCCTTTTCCTTTTCCAGAAGCGGCTCTTTCATC
>QFNK01000274.1 GCA_003240795.1 Micavibrio aeruginosavorus
GGGCGGCTTTCAGGCGTTCGTGCACCATCCGCACACGGCCCTCGCGCCCCTCTTCCATCGCGCGTTTCAGGATACTTCTGATCAATATGTCGCGGTTTCTACCGTCCATACTTAAAAGTTTATTGAGAAGATATTAACAAATCGAAAAGACAGGCTTGTCACCCCTTGTTTTCCGCCGCGCAGGGCTTTATAGGGTTGGCCATGACCTTCGTTGTGACCGACGTTTGCATCGCGTGTAAGTACACGGACTGCGTGGAAGTATGCCCCGTAGATTGCTTCTACGAGGGCGAAAATATGCTGGTCATCCATCCGGATGAATGCATCGACTGCGGCGTGTGCGAGCCGGAATGCCCGATCGAGGCGATTGTGCCGGATATCGACCCGAAAGCGGAAAAGTTCCTGGAGCTGAACCGCGAGTATGCATCGCAATGGCCTAATATAACGAAGATCAAGCCCGCCCTGCCCGATGCAGAGGCGATGAAGGACAAGAAAAATAAGCTGGAAGAAGACTTTAGCCCCAATCCGGGCTCAGGCGATTAAGCCGGTTTTTGGTAGTTTTACATCACTTTTAACGCCCCGCGCCCAGTTTCGGCAGCGGTCATTTTTCGTATTTCGTTAACTTTAGGGTTGAAAATTAACAGTTTTTCAACTATATTCCCTCCCATGGTTTAACGATGTGAAGGTATGCCGCCCGCGATTCGGTTCCCCCCGGAACTGTCAGCGGTTTCTGCGCCCTTCTTTATGAGTACAGTTCGTTTTCCCCGGCATGGACAGATATGGAGCAGGTGTTTCAAAGCCCTGAAACGTACGGTGCGCGCCCAATAACTATAAAAACAAAAAACGGAAAGGTTCCAGACATGGCGACAGCTGAAAACGACAATTTCAAAAAAGGCGACTACGTAGTCTATCCCGCCCACGGCGTTGGATTGATCGAGGGTATCGAAACCCAGACGATCTCCGGCATCGAAGTGAAACTGTACGCTATCAGCTTTGAAAAAGACCGCATGCGCCTCAAGATTCCCGTCTTCAAAGCCAAAACGTCCGGTCTGCGCCGCCTGTGCACGACATCCCGTATGAAAGACGCCTTGAAAACCCTTCAAGGCAAGGCACGTATCCGCCGTACGATGTGGTCCCGCCGCGCGCAGGAATATGAAATGAAGATCAACTCCGGCGACCCTATCGCGATTGCCGAAGTTCTCCGCGACCTGAAACGCAGCAACGACGATACGGAGCAATCCTACTCCGAACGCCAGATCTACCAATCCGCGCTGGAGCGTCTTGCCCGCGAAGTTGCCGCCGTCGAGAAAATCGATGAGGAAAAGGCAACGGCCAAGCTGGAAAAGCTGATGGGGGCGTCCGCCAAAAAGCCGGAAGCAGAAGAGAAAAAAGCAGCTTAATCGCTACGAAAAACTTTCAAAAAAGGCGGGTTTCATCCCGCCTTTTTTAATGTTCTGAACTTTTGAGCATGCCGCTCCGTTGGATAATTGAAAAGAACGAAGCAAGGAGTGTGTTATGGCAGACATAATAGATTTTCAGACGGCGAGAAACCGCCTCAGACCCGATGTTTCCGGTCCGGCGCAACGCCGTAATTTTCTTATTCTTGAAATACCCGAAGAAACCATGCAGAAAATAGAAAAAGCGCATACGCCCGTATGCGCACATCTGGATCTGATTATTTATTGATCAGACGTTTTTTTGTACGGGCATCCAAGAAACGCACAGGATATCCCCGCGTTATCCACAGTCTTGTTATATCAGCATTCTCTAACCATTGCCGACCCGTGCGACTCTTCGTACGATTGTTTGTGCGGGTTACGGAATTTTTCTTCTCCGTTAGGTCGCAGCGTTGCGTTGGCTTTACCAGCTTAAAACGGGAGCAATTCCGCCGTGTGCATGATGGCTTCGGATATACGCTTTGCAAATCTCGGCGCACCGCGCCGGGTTTGGGCCGTATCCGCCATTCATGGGGAGCTAGGCAAGCTTTACGCACTTCACGATGCGATACTGGAAAGATGGCAGGCTGGTGACAGGCTCGTATATCTGGGGAACTATACCGGATACGGCGACATGTCGCGGGAGACGGTAGAGGAGATTCTTGCCTTTCGCCGGCTTGTTCTTTCACAACCAGGAACGCTTCCGTCCGACATAACTTACCTGCGCGGCCGGCAGGAAGACGCCTGGCACAAATTGCATCAGCTTCCCCATACTCAAAATCCTGAAAGCGTTCTGTCGGATCTTTTGAACAACGGGCTTCGGGAAACATTGGATAGCTATGAAATATCCGCACACGATGGTATGCGCTCCTGCAAGGAGGGTGTACTTGCCCTCACGCGCTGGACGTCCAAAATACGCGAGCATATCCGCCAGCATCCTTCCCATGATGTTTTCCTGACACAATTCCGCCGCGCGGCCTACACGCAGGAAAACGGGCAGTTTCCCTTGCTTTTCGTTCATACGGGGATTGATCCGGAAAAGAAACTGGAAGACCAGGGTGACAATTTCTGGCAGGCGGGCGAGCGGTTTTTTGCCCTGTCTGAGTCGTACGCCCCCTTTGGTAAAGTCATACGCGGGTATGATCCGACGCGCCGGGGCGTACGTATAAACTGTGTTACGGCCTCTCTCGACGGCGGTTCCGGTTTTGGAGGCGCTTTGGTCTGCGCGGGTCTGGACAGATCCGGCAATGTGACGGAACTGCTTCAAGCCTGAGTTGTTGGCAAGGCAGATGACGCCGCCTGTAAACGGCTAGAAAACTTCATACACCCGCATTTTTCCCCGCGAGCGTCACAATCTGCTCACAATTGGCGCAGAGAATTTAAAAATAAGACTGATCCAATCCGCTTTTCAGTCCGTAT
>QFNK01000275.1 GCA_003240795.1 Micavibrio aeruginosavorus
AAATGGCAAAGGAAAAGTTCGAGCGGAACAAGCCGCACGTAAACATCGGAACGATTGGTCACGTTGACCACGGCAAGACGACGCTGACGGCGGCGATCACGAAATACTTCTCGAAAGAATTCCGTGCATACGACCAGATCGACAAGGCGCCTGAAGAGCGCGCCCGCGGTATCACGATCTCCACGGCACACGTTGAGTATGAGACGGACAACCGTCACTACGCACACGTTGACTGCCCAGGCCACGCCGACTACGTGAAGAACATGATCACGGGCGCAGCGCAGATGGACGGCGCTATCCTGGTTGTGAACGCAGCTGACGGCCCTATGCCTCAGACGCGCGAGCACATCCTCCTGGCCCGTCAGGTTGGCGTTCCTTACATCGTTGTTTACATGAACAAGGTTGACCAGGTTGACGATGCAGAACTGCTCGAGCTGGTTGAGATGGAAATCCGCGAACTGCTGTCTTCGTACCAGTTCCCTGGCGACGACACGCCGATCGTCAAGGGCTCCGCTCTTGCCGCTCTGGAAGGCCGCGACAAGGAAATCGGTGAAGACTCTATCCGCGCGCTTCTGGCAGCCGTTGACAGCTACATCCCAACGCCTGAGCGTCCGAAAGACCGTCCTTTCCTGATGCCTGTCGAAGACGTGTTCTCGATTTCCGGCCGTGGTACGGTTGTAACGGGCCGTATCGAGCAAGGTATCATCAAGGTTGGCGAAGAGATCGAAGTTGTTGGTCTGAAAGACACGCAGAAGACGACGGTTACGGGCGTTGAAATGTTCCGTAAGCTGCTGGATTCCGGTGAAGCCGGCGACAACGTGGGCGCGCTGCTGCGCGGTCTGAAGCGTGAAGACGTCGAGCGTGGCCAGGTTCTCTGCAAGCCAGGTTCGATCAAGCCGCACACGACGTTCGAAGCCGAAGCCTACATCCTGTCGAAGGAAGAGGGTGGCCGTCACACGCCGTTCTTCAACAAGTACCGTCCTCAGTTCTACTTCCGCACGACGGACGTAACGGGTGAGTGCGAACTTCCATCCGGCACGGAAATGGTTATGCCTGGCGACAACGTCATGATGACGGTGAAGCTGATCGCGCCAGTTGCTATGGACCAGGGTCTTCGCTTCGCTATCCGCGAAGGCGGCCGTACGGTCGGCGCAGGCGTCGTCGCCAAAATCGTCGCGTAATTAGAACAGAAAGAAAAGAAGGCAGCGAAATTATGGACAATCAAACCATTCGCATCACATTGAAAGCGTTTGATCACCGTGTACTGGATACGTCCACGCACGAGATCGTCAACACGGCAAAACGCACGGGCGCGCAAGTTTGTGGGCCGGTTCCTCTGCCGACGAAGATCAAATACTTCTCGGTCAACCGTTCTCCGCACGTCGACAAGAAGTCGCAGGAACAGTTCGAAATGCG
The DNA here is from genome assembly GCA_003240795.1 of Micavibrio aeruginosavorus. Classification (GTDB taxonomy): domain Bacteria; phylum Pseudomonadota; class Alphaproteobacteria; order Micavibrionales; family Micavibrionaceae; genus Micavibrio_A; species Micavibrio_A aeruginosavorus_B. The sequence continues at coordinate 1,417 of QFNK01000275.1, forward strand.
CACACACAAGCGCCTGATCGATATCGTTGACCCAACACCTCAGACGGTAGACGCGCTCATGAAGCTCGACCTGGCCGCTGGTGTTGATGTCGAGATCAAAATTGGCGCAGCTGCGTAATCGTAGAAGAGCCGTAAGGTAAGGAAGAAGAAAATGAGAACCGGTGTTATTGCACGAAAAGAGGGAATGACGCGTATCTTCACAGAAGATGGCCGTCAGGTTCCGGTTACGGTGCTGAAAATCGACAATTGCCAAGTTGTTGGAGTTCGCAGCGATGAGAAGCACGGCTATACGGCCGTACAGCTCGGCGCGGGCGATGCCAAAGTCAACCGCACGTCCAAAGCTATGCGCGGCGTTTTCGGTGCGGCAAAAGTCGAGCCTAAAAAGAAAATGGCTGAATTCCGCGTTGATGCCGCAAACATTCTGGAAGTGGGCGCTGAGCTCTCTGCCGAGCATTATGTTGCCGGTCAGTTCGTTGACGTTCAGGGGATCACGGTTGGTAAAGGCTTTGCCGGCGCCATGAAGCGCTGGAACTTTGCCGGTCACCGCGCGTCCCACGGTAACTCCGTAACGCACCGTTCGCACGGTTCCACGGGTCAACGCCAGGATCCAGGTAAAGTCTTTAAAGGCAAGAAAATGGCCGGTCATCTGGGTACGGAAACCGTTACGACGCAAAACCTCGTCGTTGCCGGTATCGACCTCGAAGACAACCTTGTTCTGATAAAAGGCTCTGTTCCTGGTCCGGACAATGGCTGGGTTCTGATCACGGATGCCGTGAAAATGCCTGCAAACAAGGATGCCCCTGTTCCGGCAGGTCTGAAACAATCCGCCAAATCTGCAAAAGCTGCTGAAGCGCCTGCCGCTGACGAAGCTCCTGCGGAAGAAGCAAAAGGTGAATAATCATGAAGATCGCAGTAAAAACACTCGATAACAAAGCCGCTGGCGATATCACGCTTGATGAAGCCGTATTCGGTATTGAGCCGCGCGCGGACATCCTGCACCAGATGGTTACATACCAGCTGGCAAAGCGCCGCGCCGGTACGCACAAGACGCAAAACCGTTCTGAAGTGTCCCGTACAGGTAAGAAGCCGTTCAAGCAAAAAGGTACGGGTTCCGCCCGTGCCGGTGACCGCACCCGCGTTATCGACCGCGGCGGTCAGGTTGTTCACGGTCCGGTTGTCCGCAGCCATGCCACGGAACTGCCACGCAAGGTACGTCAGCTTGCGCTGAAGTCCGCCCTTTCTTCCAAAGCGAAAGAAGGCAAGCTGATCATCGTTGACGCACTGGCGCCAAAAGACCACAAAACAAAAGCCATGGTCGATGTATTCAAGGCGTTCGGAATCGAATCCGCCCTGATCGTCGGCGGCAATGAAATCGATGCAAACTTCGCACGTGC
>QFNK01000276.1 GCA_003240795.1 Micavibrio aeruginosavorus
GCCCGCCGTATCGCCGATCAGGACACCGCCCGGAAAGGAAAGTTTCGGAAGGGATTGTAGTCCGCCCGCCGCGAGCGCCCGCGCGCCATAGGAAACGCGGCGGCCGCCTTCCAGATATTTGCGGATGGCCGGATGCGTTTTGAAACGCTGCATTTCCTCGAACGGCGAGAGGTAGGGATTGCTGTAATCCAGACCGGTGACGAAACCGATGGAAACCATGTTTCCGCCGAAGTGATACATCCACGATCCGCCGTAAGTCTTTGAATCCATGGGCCAGCCGATCGTATGAAGAATCAGCCCGTCCTTGTGCATTTCCGGTCTGATTTCCCAGATTTCCTTGACGCCCAGACTGTATGTCTGCGGGTCGGAATGCTTGCGGAGGTCGTATTGGGCGATCAGGGTTTTTGTCAGCGAACCATGCGCGCCTTCGGCGAAGATAGTCTGGCGGGCGCGAATTTCAACGCCGGGCGTGAAATCGGGACGGTGCTCGCCGTCTTTGCCGATCCCCATGTCGCCGGTTGCAACGCCGACCACTTCGCCGGAACTGTTGTAAAGGACTTCGGCGGCCGCAAAGCCGGGGAATATCTCCACGCCGATTTCCTGCGCCTGATCCGCCAGCCAGCGGCCAAGCTCGCCAAGGCTGATAATATAATTGCCGTGATTGTTCATCTGCGGCGGATTGGGCAGGCGGAACGCCTTGGTCTTGGTCAGGAACAGAAAGCGGTCCTCGCTCGCCATGGTCTTGAGCGGCGCGCCGCGCTCCTTCCAGTCGGGGAAAAGCTCGTTCAGCGCCCTCGTCTCGAACGCCGCGCCAGAGAGAAGGTGGGCACCCACTTCCGATCCCTTTTCAAGGATGCAAACGGACAGATCGGGCGAAAGCTGTTTCAGCCGGATTGCGCAGGACAGACCGGACGGGCCTGCGCCGACGATCACGACATCGTATTCCATTATTTCGCGGTCGGGGCGGATAGGGTCGGTCATCTTGGGGAAACGGCTCCTTGTTTTTAGGTAGTGTACAGGATAAGTCTAAAAGAACACTTATATATAAGGTAGCATTACAGGCTGTGGAGGCAAATGGCCATATCGTCCCAAAACCCGTATCTTGACGCTTTGGCGTGGCATTTGGATGTCGGCGCCGACGAAGTCTTGCAGGATACACCCAACGACCGGACGATTTCCCTCTCTAAACCGGCCGCGCAACTGCTGGACATGCCTGCCGACCGTCCCGATTCGCGGATTTCCGCCGCTCTTCCTTTGCCATCCGCCGAAAACGGCGCGGATATTCTGGGAACCGCGCAGGCGAGGGTGGAGGCCGCACGCCTCGCCGCCGCTTGCAACACACTGGAAGAACTGGCCGCCGCCATCAGGGATTTTGACGGGCTGGCCATCAAGCGCACCGCCACCAACATGGTTTTTGCCGACGGCAATCCGTCTGCGCCCGTCATGGTCATCGGCGAGGCGCCCGGCGCGGACGAGGACCGTCAGGGAAAACCTTTCGTCGGCATCAGCGGTCAGCTCCTCGATCGTATGTTCAAGGCGATCGGCAAGTCCCGCGACGCGGAAGATGCGGCAAACGCCATATATATAAGTAACATTCTCAACTGGCGCCCGCCCGGCAACCGCACGCCGACATCGGCGGAGGTTGATATCTCTCTGCCGTTTATCGAACGCCACATCGCGTTGGTGCGTCCGCGCGTAATCGTGCTAAGCGGCGGTGTCGCGGCGAAGGCGCTGCTGGGAAGCGGCGATGCTATTTCCCGTTTGCGCGGCAAGATGCGCGACTATACACCTTTGACGGAAGGGATCGCGCCGAATGCCGCGCCGATTCCGGTACTTGCCACATACCACCCATCTTACCTCCTGCGAACGCCCTCCCAAAAGCGTCTCGCATGGGTCGACCTGCTCCTGCTACAGGACTGGCAGGACAAAAATCCGGCCTGATTTTAGGCGTTTTTCGGCCCTCAAATCTGCCAATTTGCCTCAAAATTGCCATATAACTATTTGAAAAATAAGAAAAGTTGAGTTTTTGTGTTGACGGGTTTCGGAAAAGCCTCTATCAACCCTGTCTCAACGTAACCAAAAAGTTAACGATGTCTGGATTAAAAGGACTGACAACCGCGGGATTGTTAGTCTTTAAAACAAAACCCGCTAGTCCGTCGAAAGAGACGTTTGTTTCCTGCTTCATACTTGCAGGTCTCATCGGATCGGTGATGATGGTAACGTTTCTGGCACGGCCTTCGGAAAGCTCGCTTCCCGTTCCGCCGCGCAAGCCGGACACGGCGGCGCTTATCCTGGCCCAGCAACATGCGCGCGCCGATCTCGCCGCGAAATCTTCCGAAGAAGACGGCATTGCCGCTTACGTTTCCCCGCTCGCCGGTGGCCAGATGGCCATTTACCGCGATATTTTCCGCCTGCAGGCCGCCGGCCTGAACGACCAGGCCGATACCCTGATCAGAACGCTGAAGGACAAATCCCTGATGGGGCATGTCCTGGCCCAGCGTTACCTCCATCATTCCTACAAGGCGCAGTTTGCCGAGCTGAAAAACTGGCTGCAAAGCTACGCCGACCATCCGGATGCCGACCGTATCGCGAAACTGGCTTCCGCCCGTGCGCCGCAGGGGCAGCGTGTCGATCTGCCGGAAACTTCCTACACGGCCGCAAGGATTGAAGAGCTGAGCGAACCCGGCATGGCGGGCAGGATCTACAAACCCGCCCTCAAACGGACGGATGACCAGAATGCGGATGCAACGGCGATGATTGCCTCGATCCGCCGTTCCATCCAGATTT
>QFNK01000277.1 GCA_003240795.1 Micavibrio aeruginosavorus
AGGAGGTTATGCAGATAGCATTGGTGGAAACGGCTCCCACCTGAAACAGCGCCCTTATGGATAACAATCAAAATATACCCCCGCTATCGGCGAAAAAACCAGACACGGCGAAAACGCATGGCTCAAATAGTTTCGGCCATATACAGCCCCCTAAATTTTCTTTGTTTTTCATACTGATATGCGTCTTTGTTATCGGCGCCGGGTTGCTATTCGTTATAGATGTTGAAGCCGTTGTGAACGGCCACGGTTCCGTCAAGACTGGCTCTGGCGTACAGCCGATTGAAACACAGGAAGGCGGAATTATCGAAAGCGTTTCCGTTAAACAGGGCGACAAAGTCGAAGAAGGCCAATCTTTGGCGACCCTGTCCAACAGCACGGTCATGGCGGAACGCGTCGAGATCGAAAACGAGCTTATGCTTTTGAAAGCAAAAGAATTTCGCTTAAATATTGAGCGTGCGAACGGTGACACACTTATATGGCCCGAAAACCTTTCGGACATGCCGCAGGCTCTGAAGGACGATCAATACGATCTCTTTATGGCAAAAAAACTGCGCAAGGATTCCGAACTTCAGATCATAGATTTCGAAGTGCAGACGTTGAACAAACAACTCACCGGCGCGAAAGCCGAACTGAGCGCGATGGAAGAAGAGCGCCGCACGGTCAAGGAAATCCTGGATTTTCAGCTGGAAGGTCAAGCGCAGGGATGGGTCAGCAAGGCGGATGCCCTGCGCTCCCAGAACCAGTATGCCCAGATAAACCGCGAACTTGTGAAGATAAAGACGCAAATTCCATCCCTGACCTCCCAGATACAGGAGGCGGAGAAAAAGCGTCAGACGGCGCAGTCCAAACAGGCGCAGGAGGCGCTGGACGAGCTTGAGGAAGTAACATTGCGCATCCGCACATTGGAGGCCTCCATTCAGGCCGCGTCCGACAAGGATGAGCGCCGCATTCTGCGCGCGCCGCGGGCGGGCATTATCAACGCCATTCACGTTACGGGCCCGGGCGATGTCGTTCAGCCGGGCGAGCCGGTTTTCGATCTTGTGCCCGTGGATCAGGGGCTTGTCGTGGAAGCGCGGGTTGATCCGTCCCTGCGCCGCGGCCTGTATGTCGGGCTTCCCGCCAAGGTTACTTTTACCGCGCTCCAAGATCTTAGGGTTGCACCTGTCGATGCAAAAGTTGTGTTCGTTGCGGCCGACACGCGCTCCGACCCGGACGGCAAGCCTTATTACGAGGTTCATGTTCAGACGAAAGACGCCTCCGTCGAAATTCCCGGAGGCCAAAAAACCGTGATCGAGCCGGGGATGCAGGCGAACGTATCCATTGTCGTCGGATCCCACACTCTTGCCGACTTCCTGCTTCGCCCTCTCGAATGGGCAGCGCGGAATGCATTCCGCGAGCGCTAGGAATTCCATATACCGTTTTCAGGATAAAAAAACTCGTATACTATAGTAGTGAGTTGATTCTATTGTTTAGTTTAAACTAATACTTCACCCCTCGTCCGTTCGGACATAAGATGTTTTTAAAACAGCGCTACCATATAATCTCCGTCTTGGGAGTTCTGATCGGGCTGCAGATCGTGCAACCCGCGATAGCGTTTTCACAAAATGTCGCAGGCCTTCCGGAATTTGTGCCCGGCAAAGTCATTCCGGCAAGAACGCTGACCAACAGCGGCATACGTCATCTTCATCCGAAACCTATCCGCAAACCGGACAGGGAACAAACGGAAAAAGTGGCTAGCTCTTCAGCGGACACGGCGCTCGCGCAATATTTCCCAAATGAAAAAATCACCGTCGTCTGGGAAAACGAACGCGCCGAGCCGAAAGAACCCAGCATCCACATCACTGCCGATGATATCCCGCTGCTGCTTGACGAGACTCCGGAGCAGATAGCAGCCACGGCAGATACGGCGACAGAAGATACATACGAGACGATAGTCTGGAACAGCGAGCGTATTATCTTGCCGCCTGAAGAAACACAGACTGCGCTCGTTTCCCAAACCGATGTACCGGAAAATTTGCTTGCCGGTTATGTTCCGGTAGAAATGTTTCCGGAAGACCAGCCTCCCGCTGTAAAACTCGCGCAGGCACCGGCCGCCTCTGTACCGGCCGAGCCTATCGGCAACGTCATTCGCGAACGTGTCGCCTCTACAATGGCGCTCGCCGAGGAAAAAACGGCGCCTGCAGAAGAGCAGGAAAAAACGCCGCAAATACAACCGGAAGAAAAAGCACCGGCCGCTCCGGTCGAGGAGCAGAATGCCCCTTCAGAGCCGCCTGCCCCTCCCGCGATCAAGAAAGAGGAGGCTGAAAGCGACGTCATTTCGCAGGCTCCGGCAAAAAGTGAAGACAAGCCGGATGTCCGCCGTACGATCGTAGAGCTTGCACCCACCGAAGAAGAAAAAAATAAAGATACAAACCCCAACGCCAAAATTCCGCTGAAGGATGTTGTCGCCGTTGCCTTGCAGTCGAACCCGACGATTGCGCGCAGCCTTGCAACGCGCGAGCTTTATGAAGCTTCCTTGAAAGATCTTCAAGGACAGCAGGAGCCACAGGTTGCCGCGTTCAGCAATCTGAGCGGCGAATATGACACATCCGATGAAAGCAGCGATCGTTTTGACGATTCCCTCTCTGCGAAGGTCGGTGTCCGGTTGAATTACACGCTGTATAATTTCGGCGCGTCGAATGACAGGGTTGAGGCAGGCGGCCAGACGGTTGAGCAGGCAGGTCTGCAATTCAAAGAAGCGCAGGAAAGCCTTGCCTTCGATGTGATCAGCACCTAT
>QFNK01000278.1 GCA_003240795.1 Micavibrio aeruginosavorus
TACCCCATTGATTACGGAAATACGCATATCGTATAGCCATCCAGTCACGCACAAAATCATGCCATCCTATATTACGGAGAAACGCCTCATGCTTCTTGAACACTTTTGTTTCAGCGATCTCTTCCGCATCCACGCTTTTTTCCGCGCCGCCCGTCATGGTCTGGTGGACGAGGGGATCGGCAATGCCAATGAAATGGCCGCCGGCTAGGGCAAAACGTATCGAAAAATCTGTATCTTCCGCTCGTCGCATCGTGGAATCAAAACCACCGAACTTGCGAAAAATTTCAGTACGCCCCATCCTCGCACAATTTGCACAGGATCCCACGATGTTTGATCCATAACTTCCAAGATTTCCTGTCAGGATACGCTCTGCCATGATAGAACCGTTTGGCGCCTTGCCAATATCCGTGCCAACCGTTTTCTCATAACGCTCATATCCGTTCTCGTACGTCTGAACACGCGCTGCGTGGCAAAGGACCAGATCGGTTTTATAATCCGCCTCATAACGTAGAATACGATCAAGCTGACGCGACAAGCGTTCAGGATGGCTAACATCGTCATCGTCGAAAATCACGAGGAAATCTCCGTCCGCGTTCGCAATAATGGTATTTAGCGCTCCGGCGAAGCCTGTGTTCTTTTCATGTACGATCAGGCGTGCATACGACACTCCGTTTATCGCACGGCGGATAACCTCAACGGAATCATCCTCCGAGCAATCATCGACGATCAAAATCTCTTTGTTGGGATAATCCTGCCCCAAGGCGCTCTCGATAGCGCGCGCAATCGTTTCACGCGCGTAAAAACTGGTCATGCCAATTGTAATCTTGGGCAGGTGGTTGCTCATCTTTATTCCTTCAGATCGACTGGATATAGCACTTAACAGAACAGCATTATGATAATATACCAACCTTACAACAAGACCATTCTTTATAAAAGAAATCATTCACTTAGCAAAAAATTTAGGCTATATAACGGCGATCACAATTAAAGTATATCGCACAATTGGGCCATGTCCGAAATTATCACCATAGGCATTACCTGTTATAATGCAGAGAGCACTATTATACGGGCTATTGAGAGCGCCGTTGCACAGGATTACCCAAATAAAGAAATTCTGGTTGTAAACGATTCCTCGACGGATAATTCAGAAGCATTGATACGCGACTACATCGACCAAAACCCCGGACAGAATATCCGCTATATCTGTCATGAGAAAAACAAAGGCTTTCCGTCCGCGCTGAACACGTTGCTACGCAATGCGACAGGCTCATATATTGCATTTTTTGATGATGATGATGTCAGCGTTGCGGACAGGCTTACAAAACAGATGATACGTCTGAAAGAATATGCGTCCCAAAAAGGAACGGAAGATATATTCTGCTATACGAACCGGATGATTTACCCGAATATCGGAACTCCTCATATTGCACAAGCGATTGGAAGAGTAGAACCGGAACCTCATGGAAACGCCGTTGCCGATCATATTTTATGGCGTTCATACGAAAATGATTTCACATGGGGTCTTTTTGGAAGCTGCACATTACTAGTACGAACCGGCCTTCTAAAAGACACGGGATATTTTGATGAAGAATTCAGACGCTCCGCAGAACTGGATATGGCCATTCGAGCATCCATGTCTGAGGCGCATTTCATCGCTGTGAACGAACCGCTAGTCGCTCAATATAAAACGGCGACAAGTGATAAAGCCGGGAAAATCCCTTTAAAATATAATATGAAACTACGCTACAAACACAAAGATTATCTGGTTTCAAAAGGCGTATATTGGGCTGCCTGCTGTCTGGCGCATTTTCAGTATCATTGGAATAAAAGAGACCGTATTCGTATGACACCATGGATCATTCTGGCTGCTTTGTGCGCGCCCAAAAAAATATTTTGGGCGAGATTCAAAAATTCAAAAGGCTGAATTACATCTTGTGCTGAAAAGCTTTTCGAGCATCCAGATATTCGGCCACAATGGTTTCCAGCACGTTTTGAATAGGTGTTATTTCCTTCACAAACCCAACCCCCTGACCCGCACTCCAAACCGTTTTCCAGGATGTCCCTTGAGCTGAACTTTGAAGGCTTTTGGTGCCCGATAAGTAACGCAGCATCTTGGCATACTTCGCTGTTGCAGGATATTTGCGAAGCGTCTTTTCAAACCATGACAGATCCGTGCCTATCTTCTGGATATACGGCGTATTGATAACCGCAGCGGGCGTGCCGGAAATGCGGCTGGTCATGACGATGTCTTCCGGTTCGGCCTTGATAATCGCCTGTTTATATTCCTCGCTCACATGCGCCTCGGTGGTCGCGATAAACCGCGTGCCGATCTGCACCGCATCCGCGCCAAGAACAAAAGCCGCCAGCATTTGCCGCCCAGTGGCGATACCGCCCGCCGCCACAATGGGAATGGACAAATTCTGCTTCAAATAAGGAATAAGAACCATGGGCGAAATATGACCTGCATGACCGCCCGCCCCTGAAGACACGGCAATGACGCCGTCGGCGCCAAGGCCTTCGACCTTCAACGCATATTCAAGCGTCGTCACATCGCAGAAAACTTTTCCGCCATAGGAATGCACGGCCTCTATCACTTTCTTCGGGTTGCCGAGCGACGTAATCACCATCGGCACCTTGTGGCGGACGATCGTTTCGATATCACGGTCCACACGCGGATTAGCCTTGCTGACGATAATGTTAATGGCAAACGGCTTGTCCGTACGGGATTTTATCGCGACGACCGCGGCCTCGAAATCCTCCG
>QFNK01000279.1 GCA_003240795.1 Micavibrio aeruginosavorus
GAAAACGCTGCTCATCATGTTCTTCTATATATGGGCGCGCGCAACGCTGCCGCGTTACCGCTATGACCAGCTGATGCGTCTGGGCTGGAAGATTTTCCTTCCGTTCACGCTGTTCTGGGTCCTGGTGGTTGCCGGATCGCTGATCTATTTCGACGCATTGCCGCAGTAAGGATACGACAATGAAAAACTGGCTGAATTCATTCCTGTTGGTTGAAATCGTGAAGGGCATGGCCCTGACGCTCAAATACATGTTCTTCGTGCCGCGTGTCACGATCAACTATCCGTACGAGAAGGGGCCGTTGTCGCCGCGTTTTCGCGGGGAGCATGCGCTGCGCCGTTATCCGAACGGCGAAGAACGCTGCATCGCCTGCAAACTTTGCGAAGCCATTTGTCCCGCGCTTGCCATCACGATCGAGGCCGAGCCGCGCGAGGATGGTTCCCGCCGCACGACGCGTTACGATATCGACATGACGAAGTGCATCTATTGCGGCCTGTGTCAGGAAGCGTGTCCGGTCGATGCGATTGTCGAGGGGCCGAATTTCGAATTCGCGACGGAAACGCGCGAGGAGCTTTACTACAACAAACAAAAACTGTTAGAGAACGGCGACCGCTGGGAAGCGCAAATCGCCGCCAACCTGGCCAAAGAAGCGGCATACCGCTAATCCATTCTTCAGAGAGCAAGACATACACATGTTACAGCCTTTCGCGTTTTACCTGTTTGCCGCCATCACGCTGATCAGCGCATTGATGGTCATTACGGCACGAAACCCCGTTCACTCCGTCCTGTTCCTGATCCTCGCTTTCTTCAATGCGGCGGGATTGTTCATCCTGCTCGGCGCGGAATTCGTCGCGATGATTTTGGTCATCGTTTATGTCGGCGCAGTCGCGGTTTTGTTCCTGTTCGTCGTTATGATGCTCGATATCGGTTTTGCCGAACTTCGCAAGGGCGCGATGCAGTATATTCCGCTGGGCCTTATCATTGGCGGCGTTTTGCTGACCGAACTCGCCATGGTTTACGGCGCGTGGCAGTTCGCACCGGCGGTGCAGAACAATCTCGCCAGCCCTGTGTCGGATATCAAAAACACCGAAGCCATCGGCATGCTGCTCTACACGAATTATGTGTACGCGTTCCAGATTGCCGGTTTGATCCTGCTGGTCGCCATGATCGGCGCTATCGTTCTGACGCACCGCCAGCGCCCGGGGGTCCGCCGCCAGAAAATCGCCGACCAGAATGCCCGTAAACGCGAGGATGTATTGTCCGTTGTCAAAGTCACGACGGGAGAGGGAGCATAATCATGGGTGCCATCGGCCTTGAACATTACCTTATCCTTGCCGCTGTCCTTTTCACCATGGGCATTTTCGGCATCTTTCTGAACCGGAAGAACGTCATCATCATCCTGATGTGCATTGAATTGATGCTGCTTGCCGTGAATATCAACTTCGTCGCGTTCTCGTCCTTCCTCGGCGACCTGACGGGACAGATTTTTACCATGTTTATTCTGACCGTCGCCGCGGCCGAGGCCGCCATCGGTCTCGCCATCCTCGTGATCTTCTTCCGGAACAAGGGGTCGATTGCGGTGGAAGATATTTCGAGCATGAGGGGATAATTTAACATCATGGAATTCTTTGCCGTATTCCCGCCGCTTGTGGCTTTTGTCATCGCTTTCCTGTTCGGAAAGCAGATCGGCGACCGCGCCGTTCAGTTCCTGACCTGCGCCGGTGTTATCACCGCCGCGTTCTGTTCCTGTGCGCTGTTTGTCGAAGTCGTCCTCGGGCATGATCCGCGCACGATCACGATCATGAACTGGATTACGTCCGGCACGCTTTCCGTGGACTGGTCCTTGCGTATGGATCAGCTGACCGTCGTTATGATGTGCGTCGTGACTCTCGTGTCTTCCTGCGTTCACGTCTATTCAGTCGGATATATGAGCCATGACCATGCCAAGGCGCGGTTCATGTCGTATCTCTCGCTTTTTACGTTTGCGATGCTGATGCTCGTCACCGCGGACAATCTGATCCAGCTGTTTTTCGGATGGGAAGGGGTGGGCGTTGCGTCGTATCTTTTGATCGGTTTCTGGAACCACAAGGACTCCGCCAACGCCGCCGCGATCAAGGCGTTCGTTGTCAACCGTGTTGGTGACTTTGGCCTGGCGCTCGGTATTTTTGCGTGTTTTGTGCTGTTCGGCTCCGTTCAGTTCGATGCGATGTTCTCGCAGGCGGAGGGCCTTGCCACTGCGCGTTTCAATTTCTTCGGCTTTGACCTTCCCGCGTTGAACCTTGCCTGTATCCTGCTCTTCATCGGCGCTATGGGTAAGTCGGCGCAGCTCGGCCTGCATACGTGGCTTCCGGACGCTATGGAAGGGCCAACGCCTGTTTCCGCCCTTATCCACGCGGCAACGATGGTCACGGCGGGTGTATTCCTCGTTGCCCGTATGTCGCCTGTCTTTGAATATGCGCCGGAAGCTCTGATGCTTGTGACTGTCGTCGGTGCGACGACGGCCTTCGTTGCGGCGACAATCGGCCTGACGCAATTCGATATCAAGCGCGTTATCGCGTATTCCACCATGTCGCAGCTCGGATATATGTTCTTCGCGCTTGGTGTTTCCGCTTACGGCGCGGCTGTGTTCCACCTTATGACGCACGCTTTCTTCAAGGCCTTGCTCTTCCTTGGTGCGGGTTCCGTGATTCACGCGTTGCATGACGAGCAGGACATGCGCAAGATGGGCGGTGTTTATTACAAGATTCCGGCGAC
>QFNK01000280.1 GCA_003240795.1 Micavibrio aeruginosavorus
CTTTTTTCCAAGGAAGATCAAACCTCCCAGCTGGCCATTCGTGTGGCAAGCTGAGATAACAAAATGAAGGTAGGATGGCATGTGCTTCTACAAATCCAGCGGCGCTTAACTGAGGGACACGCAAAGTCTCCACAGCCAGTTTGGGATGATGTGTATCAATATAAGAGACACAGCTATTCGTTGTGCCTAAATCGATGCCAATAATATAACGCATGCCATTTCCATTAATTTAAACAGGCTTCAAGAGGACAATATTCATACCCGAGATCTTGCGCAACCGGTTGATAAGTCACATTGCCTTGATATAGATTTACACCCTGTCTTAAATAAGCATTTTCTAACAAAGCTGTTTTGATTCCTTTATTCGCCAATTCAAGCGTGTATTCCATTGTCGCATTTGTCAATGCACGCGTCGATGTCGCAGCACAGGCTCCTGGCATATTTGTCACACAGTAATGCACCACTCCATCAATGACATATGTCGGATTTGCATGCGTCGTCGGAACTGCTGTTTCAAAACACCCGCCCTGATCGATGGCTATATCAACCATGACCGAGCCAGGGCGCATTGCGCGAACCATTTCCGCCGTTACAAGCTTGGGCGCGCTGGCACCGGGGATCAGCACGGCGCCGATGACAAGATCGGCGTCCAGAACATAACGCTCGATCGAATCGCGGCTCGACTGGATCACGCGCGCGCGGCTGCCGAAATGACGGTCCAGCTCACGGATGCGGTCCTGGCTTTGTTCAAGAATGACGACATTTGCCTGCATCCCCACGGCCATCTCCGCCGCGTGATAACCGGACACGCCGCCGCCGAGGACGACGACGTTCGCAGGCTCCACACCCGGCGATCCGCCGATCAAACGCCCGCGACCGCCAAGATGTTTCAGGAGATAAGCCCCGCCCACCTGAATCGACAGGCGGCCTGCAATCTCGCTCATCGGCGCCAGCAGCGGCAGGCCGCGCCCGTTTGCCCCGGTTACGGTTTCATAGGCAATGGCGACGGCTTTTGAGTCCATCAGCCCCTTCGCCTGTTCCGGATCGGCGGCAAGGTGAAGATAGGTAAACAGCACCTGCCCCTCTCGAAGCATCTGACATTCCGCTTTTTGCGGCTCCTTTACCTTGATGATCATATCGGCGCGCGCGAAAATCTCTTTGGCGGTGCTGATAATCTCCGCCCCGCTCGCCTCATAATCCGCATCGGTAAAGTTGATTCCGGCTCCCGCACCCGTTTCCACCAGCACCTTGTGCCCGTGCGCCGTAAATTCCCGTACGCTGGACGGGACAAGCCCGACACGATGCTCCTGCGCCTTGATTTCCTTGGGGACGCCCACGATCATAGAATGCTCCTCTGGCTAAAAGTCTTTGTAAAATATACCAAAATTACCCCCGCCTTCCTAGGCACGGTGCAGCAAAGACATAGGCCCGCCACACAAATTTGCAAAGGCCAGGCCAATTTTCATATAATTAAAACAGATTTCAGGGGTATGAAAACAATGGCTCAGCCGGCAGGAAACAGCAAAAAAGACATGACGCAGGGACAGCTGTTCTGGAACGTCTATACGAATTATCAGGACAAACTGGCCGGCGGCGGTTCGGAGTATGACTACAACCGCGAAATCATCACCTACCTTCAATCCGACAACCGGTTCTTGTCCTATATTGACCAGTATCTGGAGCAGTCCGGCAAAACACCTGAACAAGCCGCAGCGATCCGCGCGGAAGCCGCCCAGAAACACGAACAGTCCGCACACACATTGAACACAACGTCCGGCTACAGCACGGACGTTCAGGCCGTGTCCGACAACCTCTACGACGCTGTTGAAAGACTGGATACCGAACAGCTCGGCGGCCTTGCGGCGGAGCCTGAAAACGGAATAACGACCACGCCCGTGACGGAGCCAAGCAATCCCGAAGTCCTGCCCGAGCAAATCCGCCCGGAGCCCGTAATCGAACAGCCGGCAGCCGTTGCGTCGATACCGGAACAATCCGACCGCCGTACAAAGGACGATGTCGTGGAAATCGCGCCGGTCAAAGCAGAGCCGGAAAAACCCGCCGAATTCACAAACCACTCCATCAAAAAAGGCGACAGCCTCTGGAAGATCGCCCAGGAATTTTACGGACTGGAAAATCCGAAAGACATCATGCGCGCCGTCGACCATATCGCCCGCCTGAACGGCATGGGTGACGGTACGAAGGCGAACCACCTTTCCATCGGCCAGGTTATCAAACTTCCCGACAGCCCGGCCGCTCCGCAAGGAACGCCGCAACTGGATTGGGCCGCCCTCGACACGGAAACGAAATCGGGATTGTCCGGCAAATTTGCCAGCGCCGTTGCCAACAAAGTGGACGTGGCCGAGAATATCCCTCTCCCCGTCCCGCGCCCGGACACTCTGCCAAAGCTGCAGGCAGGTCTTTAAGCTCCGACAGTGAAAATTCCGCTCAAAGGCGGAATTTTTTATGAAACCATTCCGCCCTTAATTCATTTTTAAAGGAGCTATGTCAGTCTGTGCCTAGGAATGAACAGCGAATTGCCTACGAACTTTCACAATTCGCCGGAAATTTCGCCTCTTTTCATCGCCATTCTGGCAGGCATCAAATAAGAACACTCGATTTTAAGGAGCACAGATATGACCATCGATTTGACCGAAAGCGAATTCAACGCACACGACGCACACATCATCTCCATGATTCGCGACCTTGAG
>QFNK01000281.1 GCA_003240795.1 Micavibrio aeruginosavorus
GATGCGGGCGGGGCCAGCGATGTCGTCCTGATCAGGGTTTTATACAATTATCCTGTCATGACACCCTTGATGGGGAGCATGCTGGCTACCATATCGACGGACAATACCCGCCGTCTGGTATCGACCGTCGTCCTTCAAACAGAGCCGTATGAATAGGCCGAACATGATGTACAACCCTAAAAACCATGCCTGTTTTTCGCTGTTGCGCCGGTGGTTTTCGGATGAAAGGGCGACGGCCTTTACCGAGGGTGTGTTGATGCTGCCCGTTCTGTCTAGCCTTCTCATGGGTTGTTTCGATGTGGGGCAGGCGATTGCGGTGAACCAGAAAACCATCGGCGCGTCGCAGATGATCGGTGACCTGATCGCTCGCGACCGCAGCGTCACGATGAGCAGTCTTCAGGATATTATCAGGGCAGGGGAGCTGACGATCGAGCCGTATTCGTCGCAACCGTTCGGTTATGATATCGCCAGCGTCGAGTTCGACGAGGACGGTGATCCCGATGTCTTGTGGCGCGTGATTCATAATACGACCGCGAACAACACTGCCATTCAGAGCACGGAGGGGCTGGGCGCATCCAGCGACGGCGTTATCGTCGTAACGGCGACGTATAAATACAGACCTTATTTTTATAACTTCTTGAAAGAAGAAATCGAGATGAAGGAAGTCGCCTTCCTTCACGGGCGTCGCAGCGCCACGGTTGCTTGTGGAGATTGTCCGTCATGATAAAGCCCGGCGCACTAATAAAACGCATCCTTGGATACGCCCGCAACACATCCGGCGTTATCCTGGTCTGGTTTGGTTTTACCATTCCGATTCTGGTGACGGCGGTCGGATCTTCCGTTGATCTGGCGCAGGCCTATCTTGTGCGGGAGCGCTTGTCCCACGCGCTGGACGCCGCGGCTTTGGCGGCTGCGGCGAGCGCGTCGGAGAATACGTCGGACGTGGAAAAGCGCGTTCAGGACTTTATCGATGTGAATTATCCGCCTGACAAGATCGGCTATACGGTCGATATCAATATAGACAATCAGGCCGAGACGCTATACGTCAGCGCGACCGCGCGGCTTAACACGACCTTTATGAAGGTGTTCGGAAAAGACACGATCGATGTCTTTGTCGATACCGAAGTGACGAAAGAGGTCAAGGCGATCGAGGTTGTTCTGGTTATGGACGTTACGGGGTCGATGGGGAATTACAGTGGTTCGAAAAAGCGTATCGATATTCTGAAGGATTCCGCTGAGCTCTTCATTGAGACTATGTTCAATCGTGTGAAGAAGGAGGAGCTTATTAAAATTGGTCTTGTTCCCTACAGCTCCTCCGTTAATGTCGGGCGTTACGGTCTGGGTAAAAATCCGTCGGGTACGAATTATGATACGGCTTTTGTAAGCAATCCGTTCAATATCGCTTATAGCTCGACCGACACCTCCAAGTGGCGCGGCTGTGTGGTGGAAAAGGCATATCCGAAAGATGTCGAGGATCATGAGGGGCCGTGGGATATGTACAGATATTGCCGTAACAACAATGCCTCCGGAACGCCGATTCCGAATTGCGATACGACCTATAACTCCCGCACGAGAACCTATACGGCCAACAGACACCAGAACTATTTGTGCCCGGAAACGCCCGTGACGCCATTGACGAACAACAAGACAGATCTTCTGGCGAGCATTGATACGCTCAAGGCCGAGGGGAATACCTATGGGAATATAGGTATGGTGTGGGGGTATCGCATGATATCGCCGGAATTCCCGTTCCGCGAGGCGGAGCCGTGGAGCAACGAAGACTGGAAGAAGGCCGTTATTCTTATGACGGACGGTGTCAACCAGATGCATCCTTATTATTCGGCGCATGGCCCAACATCGGGAAGTGGTATCGATAACAACGAGCTTGATAGCCGTATGCTGGATGTGTGCGAGGAAATGAAGGAGAAGGGGGTTCTGGTTTACACGATCACTTTCGACAAGGATGTGGACCGGGATACCAAGAAGCTCTATGAAGATTGCGCTACACAGCCGAGTATGTGGTATGACGCGCCAAACAGCCAGAGGCTCCTTGAGGTCTACTTGACCATTGCCAAGGAACTGTCGAACCTGCACCTGTCTAAATAATGGAATGCTTATTTAATATCATGCGCTATGCTCCGGCAGTATAGCGCATGATATTTTTACCTAAATATACAAAAAACCATCATGTTATCCTTTTGAATGCCCGTGTATTTATTTTTTATTTAAAGTAAAAACATCTGCTTTTTTGAGTAATGATTGAATAAATATTCAATAAATTGGTTTTAAATAAAAATTTATATAAATTATTTACAGTCTAAAAACGCATTCTTATGACTATTAACCTTTTTCCATTTGCAAAAAACTATATTTTTTAACCGTTCTTTAAGTGATCGTGCTATATTCTGACATAACGGTTAGGGCTTCGTTGTTCTTTCGGGGCTTCATACAAAAAACCAAAAAATTGGGAAACAAAACGAAGGAGACTATGATTATGCTTATCAAATTGCTCGCGCTGAAAAATGCGTACGCGAAAGATGAAAACGGGGCAACGGCTATCGAGTATGGCCTGATCGCCGCCGGTATCGCTGTGGTTATTTCCGCTGCTGTCTTTGCATTCGGGGACAGTCTGAATGAATTGTTCAAAGGTCTTGGCGGTGCTCTTACGGGAGCAGAAGCCGGCGGAGAATAATCCGTACGGGCTTAC
>QFNK01000282.1 GCA_003240795.1 Micavibrio aeruginosavorus
ACTGCCGCAGGCGAAAATCCCGAACGGGACTATCCTGAAAGAAGCGGACATTATCGGCATGACCCCGCGCCGTATGGTCAGCGGCGGGCGTGCGCTCATATCCAACGATCTCGAGCGCCCGCAAATGGTCAGCCGCGGCGACATCATCACGCTGGTTTTTGAAAGCGGCCCGATGATGCTGACCGTAAAAGGAAAATCCATGCAGTCCGGCGCCATCGGAGACCTGGTAAGGGTATCGAGTATAGACAGCAATAAAAACCTTCAGGGCACCGTTACGGCGCACCGCGAAGTGACCATCCGATAAGACTACAAACAGGGTGTAATAACAGGAGTAGGACCAATGAAAGCAACATTCAAAAACACGATGAGGATTGTCAGCCTGTCCCTTTTGGCGTGCACGTCCCTTACCGCTTGCGGTGCCGGTGAAAGACTGGCCGAAGTCGGACGCGCGCCTGCCATGACGCCCATCGAAAACCCGACGACAAAGCCGGATTACCGCGCCGTGTCCATGCCGATGCCAACGCCGAAAATCGCGCACAAACAGCAAAACTCCCTCTGGGCCAGCGACCGTCAGGCGTTCTTCGAAGACCAGCGCGCGGACAATGTCGGCGACATCCTGACCGTGACGATCGATATCAAGGACAAGGCGGAGCTGGACAACGCCAGCGAGCGCAAGCGCCAATCGGGCGAAAGCGCGGGGCTTGAATCCCTGCTCGGTTACGAGACAAAGCTCTCGAAAATCCTGCCGAACACGGTGGACAATGCCAACCTTGTCGGCGCGGAAGCGGATTCCAATTTCAAGGGTGAAGGTACGATCGACCGTGAAGAGAAAATCCGCATGACGCTTGCCGCCATCGTCACGCAGATCCTGCCCAACGGCAACATGGTGATCGAGGGCCGTCAGGAAGTGCGCGTGAATTTTGAAAAACGCATTCTGGAACTGGCTGGTGTTGTGCGCCCTCAGGACATCAATATCGACAACACGATTTCCTATGAAAAGATCGCCGAAGCGCGCGTTTCCTATGGCGGCAAGGGTCAGGTCACCGATGTGCAGCAGCCGCGCTACGGACAACAGGTTTACGACATCCTCTTCCCATTCTAAGGGGCAGGATGCCACTGATTCAGGATGAATCGGGCAAGCGGGTGTCGTAATACACCCTACTCCAAAACAAAACCGGCACAGGATGTGCCGGTTTTCTTTATATTGTTGGAACGTTCCGATTTATGTCCCTTGCTATATCCATGCTGGCAGTAGAGGTGCCCCTATCGTAAGCAGGATCCGGCATCTGGACATTCTTCATGTCTATATTCACATAAGCGAGCCCGCCATTGCCCTGTAATAAATCATATTGTTCTTTGAACAGTTCCGGACGGTCTTTATAGGCGTAAAGGCTCTGCGTTTCCGGCGTCATATCGTTGACATCACCGTCTTTCAAGATTGAGATTTTTGCATGCGCGTCTTTCAGCGGTATATTCTCAAGGGGTTTTGGCAGATGGTCTAAAAGCGCGTCAGCGCCCATACCACCACTAACACTTCCTGCCACACCGCCTATTACGGCGCCAATTGGGCCGCCGACAACTCCTCCGACCATTGCTCCTGCCATCCCACCACCAATTGATGCGGTTTCCACAGACGCCGACCGTCCGGCCGCATCCAAATCTCCGCGCGCCAGATCTATTTGCGTCTCGCCATAAGGAACGATGTTTTCATAGGCGACCTCCGCGGCCTCCGCCGCGCTGCCTGTCACCAAATACGCCGCACCTGCGGCACCGACACCGACAACAGGTCCTATCAAAGGTCCAGCTTTTCGCGCGACATCGCCCAAGGTATCTGCTGCCTTACCAAGCATACCTTTCGAAGAAATACCATCTGGGGTGTGCTGAGTGACGTCAATCACAGGTTCCGGCGTAATCACAGGCCTTCCGAGGGCCTGGGCGATTTTGTTGCTTGTGCCAATTTTTATATTTTCGGTTTCGGCCTTGAGCGCGTCTAACCCGCCCTTCTCAAGATGACCATATATTTCGTCGCGCATTATCTGCGGAAAATTTTCCGGCAATGATTCAGCTGTTACCGACAAAGGCGCATAGATACCATTTTTGCGGCTCCATGATATGTCTCCGCCATTATGGTCCATTTCATGTTTCAAGGCATATTGATTTTCACGTACCTTCATATACGCCTTTAAATCATCTGCATTTGTGTTCAACGCCTGCACTTTTGCCAGCACTGCATCCGCGCCGCCATTTTCATAAATATCGTCGAATTTTTTCAATATGTCCTTATCTTTTGAATATGCATTCTGGCCTGAAAAATCAGAAATAACGCTATCTATTTTATGATGCGCCCTATCAAATACATCAAGGGCATTGAACTCCCTCTTTTTATCCTGGGTTGCGCTTTGCAGACCAGCAACGCCGTCCTTGTCGAAAATATCAATAATTTCCTGCGCCACTATCTCTTGTGGATACTTACTATCATCACTGCCGGCCATTTCATTCCGCTTATCGCGTAGACCGTTCCACGCGATTTCATAAGCGCTGATATCTTTATACTTCGGCGTGGCCTCTATCTTCTGACGGACCAAATCAAGCCCGCCCTCATCTTGTAACCTGTCATACTCGCCAAGAATGGCGCTATCCGACATAAAGTCCTTTGCTCCTTTCATGCCCAGATTTTCTTTAAGCGCATAACGGTT
>QFNK01000283.1 GCA_003240795.1 Micavibrio aeruginosavorus
TTGGCGAGCTTGGATTGTTTTACAAACTCTGTCCCATTGCCATGATCGGACGCTCGTTCAGCGCGGATGGCGGCGGCGGACACAACCCTATCGAGGCGGCGCAGCTCGGCTGTGCGGTCATGACCGGACCAAACAATCAGAACCAGCGCCAGATATATGATGACATGGCCGAAAACGGCGCGGTCATGGAAGTAAAAACGGAAGGTGAATTGACCGCCGTTCTGGGCGACCTGCTGGGCGATGGCGCACTGCTCGCGGCGCAACGAGAAAAGTCGGCCGCGTTTGTTGCCGGGAAACATCACGTTGCAGAATCCGTTCTCTCGCGCATTCTTCCTTATCTTGAAAACAAATCGATATCCCATGCCGCTTAAAACACCGGATTTCTGGAACAAGAAGTCAGTCGTATCCTATCTTTTAATTCCCGTTTCTTGGCTCTACAGGCTTGGAAGCCGTATCAGCCGTGCTTTCAAGCGCCCTTACAAAGCCTCCATCCCCGTTCTTTGCATCGGCGGCGTGGTCGCGGGCGGCAGCGGCAAAACCCCGACCGTTCACGCCGTGGTCGACCTGATCCGCGAAAACGGAACCTATCAAAATCCGGTGATCCTGACGCGCGGGTATGGCGGGATACTCAAGGGGCCGACACTGGTCGATCCCGATATACATGATTACAGCGATGTCGGCGATGAGGCTCTTCTCCACGCCGCGCATGCGCCGACGATCGTCAGCGCCGACCGTGCGGCCGGTGTGCGCCTTGCCGAACTTTCGGGAGCGGACATCATCATCATGGATGACGGGCTTCAGAACCGTACGCTGGCAAAGACGTGGGCCTATCTGGTCATCGATGCGAAACAGGGTATCGGCAACGGCCATATCCTTCCGGCGGGGCCTCTGCGGGAGAGTTTGCGCTCCGCCCTGTCACGCTGCGTCGGCGTCATTTATACGAACGGCACAGCCGCGCATCACGGCGACAAACCATGTTTTCCGACGCGCCTGACGGTTACGAGCGTTCCTGACGGCACGCGGGATTATTTCGCCTTTACCGGCCTTGGCTATCCCGAAAAATTCCGCACGACCCTGCAGGAAAACGGCATGCGGCTTTCGGGTTTTCAGGCGTTTCCGGATCATCACCCCTACACGGCGGAAGACATTGAAGACGTATTGCGTCAGGCCGACGGCGCCCAGCTGATTACGACGGAGAAAGACTTTGTCCGTATTCCTCCGCAATTCCGCCACCGTGTCGAAGTTCTTCCTGTCGTCCTGACGTTCGACGATGCGGATGCTTTCCTGCAAAGCTGGAAGACCGCATGAAAAAGATAGAACATTTTCTGGAGGCAACGCCTCTCTGGATCGCCATGCAGATATTCCGCCTCCTCGGGCCGGATACGGCAAGCGCGCTGGGCGGATGGATCGGGCGCACCGTCGGGCCGAAGCTCGGCGCATCGAGGAAGGCAGATAAAAGCCTCAAATACGCTTTTCCCATGATGTCCGAGACAGAGCGGAAAAAGATTATCACCGAGATGTGGGACAATCTCGGACGCGTCATGGCGGAATATCCGCATCTTCAATATATAACCGAGAACCGCGTTGAAGTGGTTGGCGAACACCATGTTGATGCTATAGGCAAAGACAGTCCTTCGGTCGTTATGAGCTCCCACCTTGCGAACTGGGAGCTTGGCCCTTTTTATTTTAATTATAAAAAACAGTGGCCTCTCGTAGGCGTTTACCGCGCACCGAACAATCCGTTCTCCGGAGCGATTCTGCAGAAGGCGCGCAACCCGGAAAAACGCGGCACATACGTCCCAAAATCCTCCCAAGGGGCGCGGGATATGGTCAAGGCTCTGCGGCGCGGCGAGCGTTTGGGCATATTGATCGACCAAAGATACAACGAAGGGATTGCCGTCCCTTTCTTCGGCAAGCCCGCCATGACCAGCCCGTCTTTTGCACAATTCGCGCAAAGGTATAACGTGCCAGTCCTTCCCCTGCAGGTGGAGCGCCTGAAGGGCTGTAACTTCCGCATTACCCTTCATCCGCCGTTTAAAACCGAGGGACGCAGCGAGGAGGAAATGGTCGCCTAC
The DNA here is from genome assembly GCA_003240795.1 of Micavibrio aeruginosavorus. Taxonomy (GTDB): domain Bacteria; phylum Pseudomonadota; class Alphaproteobacteria; order Micavibrionales; family Micavibrionaceae; genus Micavibrio_A; species Micavibrio_A aeruginosavorus_B. Next base: position 2,076 of record QFNK01000283.1, read on the forward strand.
GCCCACGGGCTTTTGGAGGACTGGATCCTGCAGAATCCGGGGCAATGGCTGTGGCTGCACCGCCGCTGGAAATCCGATGCGCTGAAACATATTTCATAAAATTGGCGTAAACAGAAAACTTGCGGTTTAACAGGCGTTTGTCCTACAAGATATGTTCTTGTAATCAACCGACTTCATGGAATTTTCGATGACACAGACCTGGGCCCCCGACACATGGCGCGACAAACCGGCAAAGCAGCTTCCGGCCTATCCGGACGAGGCCGCCCTGCAATCCGCGGAGAAGGAAATCTCCGCGCTGCCGCCGCTTGTCTTTGCAGGTGAAGCGCGCCGTTTGAAAGCGCAGCTGGCCGATGTTGCATCCGGCAAGGCGTTCGTCCTTCAGGGCGGCGACTGCGCCGAGAGCTTTTCGGAATTCGGCGCGAATAAAATCCGCGATACGTTCCGTGTCCTTCTGCAGATGGCGATCATCATGACGTTCGGCGGATCGGTTCCTGTCGTCAAGATGGGCCGCATGGCGGGCCAGTTCGCCAAGCCGCGCTCCGAAGACAATGAAACCAAGAACGGCGAGACATTCCCGATCTACCGCGGCGACATCATCAACGGGATGGATTTCA
>QFNK01000284.1 GCA_003240795.1 Micavibrio aeruginosavorus
AAGAAGATGCATCAGGGACACCGCGGCGCGAACCAGCCGGTGAAAGACCTGACCACCGGCAAGGTCGAGATCACATCGCAAAACCATGGTTTCTGCGTAATGCCGGAAACACTGCCCGCCAATGCGGAAGTAACGCACGTATCGCTGTTCGACGGATCGAACGAAGGATTGCGCCTGAAAGACAAGCCCGCCTTCTCCGTCCAGTACCACCCGGAAGCATCGCCCGGGCCGCAGGACTCCCATTATTTGTTTGACCGCTTCTTTGACATGATCCGGGAGAACAAAGCAGCATGAGTCTTCATGATGCGATGATAAAAAGCGGCCATACGCTTTTCCGGTACAGAAGCTATCTGCCGCTTCTGATTATCGGGCCTTTGATCGTCGCTTTGAAAGAAGGCGTCCGGATCGAAAACCTTGTCGGCGACGACATCGAAGACATATGGGTTCTGTTTTGCTTTATCCTGTCCCTGTGTGGCCTGGCCTTGCGCGGCTTCACCGTCGGCACGGTGCCTGCGGGCACATCGGGCCGCAACGCGAACACGCAGAGGGCAGACCATCTCAATGTAACGGGCATGTATTCGGTTGTCCGCAACCCGCTCTACCTTGGGAACTTCATCATCATTCTTGGTGTGCTGCTTTCGATCAAGGTCTGGTGGCTTGTTCTCCTTGGAGGCCTTGCGTTCTTTATCTATATGGAACGCATCGTCCTTGCCGAAGAAAAATTCCTGACCGAAAAATACGGGCAGACCTATCTGGACTGGCGCGCGAAAACGCCGGTCATCATTCCTGATTTCAAGCTCTGGGAAAAAGCGGCGCTTCCGTTTTCACTGCGAACGGTTTTGCGGCGTGAGTATCCCGGCCTTCTGAATATCGGCCTTGCGTTTTACATCACGGAAATGTTTGCCGACGTTTTGTTCGAGCATGAACCTTTCGGTGAATGGCTTGTCGAGGACAAGGCGTGGTCGATCACCATGGGCGTCATAATCGTCATATGCATGACGCTTCGTTTTTTAAAGAAGAAAACCAACCTCTTGAAAGTCGAGGGACGATAATGTCAAACATACTTCTCAAAGGCTTCCGCATGTTCCGGAAGGATAATTACGAAGGCAAGGGCGCGATCATGAAGCGCCTCGTCAAGGAAGGGCAGTCGCCGGATTATTTCATTATTTCCTGCATAGATTCCCGCTCCAATCCGGGAACGATCTTCCGCCCCGAACCGGGGACTTTTTTTGCGCACAAGGCGATGGGCGCAATCGTCCGCCCTTATAAAAAGGGAACCGCGCTCGCCGCCGCGCTTCAATTCGCGCTGATCCACAACACAGTGAAGGAAATCATCGTCCTCGGCCACACGGGATGCGGCGCGATCAAGGCGATGGTGGAAAAAATCGACGATGAGGAAATATCCTCCTTCATCAATGTCGCGCAGGAAGGCCTCGAAAACGCGAGGGCGCGCTCCGGCTGCTCCTGCACGCATGACGAGCTACTCCGCAATTCGGAAGAAGAGATCGTCCTGCTCTCCGCCGAAAACCTGAAAAGCTATCCGAGCGTTGCGACCGCCCTCGCCGAAAACCGCGTTGTCATCCGCCCGTGGCTGTTCGACATGGAGAGCGGCGAGCTGCTTCAATACAATCAAGACTTCAAAGAATTTGTCCCACTGACCCAGCATAAGAAGAGCGATCATGCCTAAACGTACCGACATAAAATCCATCTGCATCATCGGCGCCGGCCCTATCGTTATCGGTCAGGCGTGCGAGTTCGATTATTCCGGAACGCAGGCGTGTAAGGCGTTGAAGGAGGAAGGCTACCGCGTCGTCCTCGTCAACTCCAACCCCGCGACGATCATGACGGATCCGGCGATGGCGGATGCGACGTATATCGAGCCGATTACACCCGCGGTCGTCGCAAAAATTCTGGAGAAGGAAAGACCGGATGCGCTGCTCCCCACCATGGGCGGGCAGACAGCACTGAACACGGCGCTGGCGCTGGCGGAGAACGGAACGCTCGACAGGCTCGGCATTGAGCTGATCGGCGCGAACCGCGAGGCGATTGCCAAGGCGGAAGACCGCGACCTCTTCAAACGTTGCATGGATGAACTCGGCCTTGAATCCGCGCGCTCCGAACTCGCGCACACGATGGATGAAGCGCGCGAGGCGCTCGGCAAGATCGGCCTTCCGGCGATTATCCGCCCCGCTTTTACGCTCGGCGGGACGGGCGGCGGTATTGCCTATAACAAGGAGCAGTACGAGCAGATCACGAAAGAAGGCCTCGATGCGTCCCCCATCTCGCAGATCCTTGTCGAAGAATCCCTTCTCGGCTGGAAAGAGTTCGAGATGGAAGTCGTGCGTGACAAGAACGACAACTGCATCATCATTTGCTCCATCGAAAATATTGACCCGATGGGTGTGCACACGGGGGATTCCATTACGGTCGCCCCTGCCCTGACGCTCACCGACAAAGAATACCAGGTCATGCGGAATGCCTCGATCAAGGTTTTGCGCGGTATCGGCGTCGAGACGGGCGGATCAAACGTGCAGTTTGCGATTCATCCTGAAACGGGCCGCATGATCGTAATCGAGATGAACCCGCGCGTGTCAAGATCGAGCGCACTCGCGTCCAAAGCAACGGGTTTTCCGATTGCCAAGATTGCGGCGAAGCTGGCCGTCGGCTACACGCTGGATGAGCT
>QFNK01000285.1 GCA_003240795.1 Micavibrio aeruginosavorus
GGGGGATGGCGGGACAAGAGGCGCAAGTTTTGCGGCTCTCTGGGACAGGCCGCGTTCAAAACCGTGGAGCATGGCGGCGGCCGTATTCTGAAGCTTGTGGGTTTTGTCCGACAGGAGCGCACGGGGATGCGGCGGGACCAGCGGGGCCAAACGGTTGGTCTTGGCCGATAAAGTCTTTTCAAAACCGTGGCGGAGCTTGGCGGTCAGCGTGTCCAGATGCTGTTCGCGCATATCGAGGATGCGGGAAGGATCGCCGAGTTTTGCGCGCAAGGTTTCGAGTTTCGCGCCGCGTTCGCGAATGACGCGCTCCGCCGCGCCTGTGAGGCGGAAGGCATCTTCCTGTATCTGCGCCAGAAGATTGAGGCGTACGGGGACGGCGCGTTCGGCCGCGCCCGTCGGTGTCGGGGCGCGAAGGTCTGCGGCATAGTCGATCAGTGTCGTGTCCGTTTCATGGCCGACGGCGGAGATCAGGGGGATGCGGCTTTCCGCCGCCGCCCGCACGACGCTTTCCTCGTTGAACGCCATCAGGTCTTCGAGCGAGCCGCCGCCGCGCGCGACGATCAGAAGGTCGGGACGCGGGATTCCGCCCTTACCGTCGATCGCGTTGAAGCCGTGGATCGCGGCCGCGATCTGCGATGCCGCGCCGTCACCCTGAACGGCGACCGGCCAGACGAGGACGCGGCGCGGGAAGCGTTCGGAAATGCGGTGGATGATGTCGCGGATGACCGCGCCTGTGGGAGATGTTACCACGCCGATGACTTCGGGCAGGAAGGGCAGCGGTTTTTTGCGTGCCGGATCGAACAAACCCTCGGCGGCCAGTTTCTTCCTGCGGTCTTCCAGCATTTTCAGGAGCGCGCCTTCACCGGCCAGCTCCATCGACTCGATGCTCAGCTGATAACGCGAGTTTTTCGGATAGCTGGTCATCTTTCCGGTGACGATGACGTCCAGCCCGTCTTCGGGACGGATGGACAGGCGCGCCATGGTGCCTTTCCAGCAGACGATATTTATGTTCGCATCGGCGTCCTTGATATCGCCGTACAAATGGCCGGACGACGCGAGTTTCAGCCCCGTAAGTTCGCCGCGCACGCGCACGCGCCCGAACGTATCCTCGAGCGTGCGTTTCAGGGAAAAGGCGAGTTCGGACACGCTCATTTCCGGAACATTGCTGCGCTTTGTTTTTTCCGCGTTCGAAGCCGCGCTGAACAGATCGTCTGTTGTCATGGGATGAGATAGTATAGACTGGCGTGATAAAGCTCAACCAAGGACAATCACCATGCCCGCCGATTTGTCACCCTATCTTGTCATGCCGGAAAAAGAGTGCGTCGAGGCGCTGATCGCCTCGCTGGATGACGGCGCCAGAAACAAGGATTCCGTATCGGCAGAAACAGCCTCGCTGATCCGTGAGATGCGCGCGGCGAAACGCAAGTCCGGCAGTATCGAGAATTTCTTTCAGGCCTATAGCCTGTCCACGCAGGAGGGCATAGCGCTGATGACGCTGGCGGAGGCTTTGCTGCGCATTCCGGACGGTGCGACGGCGAACGCCCTGATCCGCGACAAGATTTCCGGCACGGAATGGGGCGGCAAGTCCGTCGACGACTGGATGCTCAAGGTCGCTGGTGCGGGACTGTCGGCCAGCCGCAATGCGCTGGAGGGGCCCATGGCGCGGCTCGGCGCGCCCGTCATCCGCAAGGCGATGGCGGAAGGGATGAAGATCCTCGGCGGGCAGTTCGTGCTGGGGCAGACGATCGGCGAAGCGCTGAAAAATGCTGCGGTTCTGGAGAAGGAAAGCGGCTATCTTTTTTCCTTCGACATGCTGGGCGAAGGTGCGCGCACAAAGGACGATGCGGATGTTTATATGTCGGCTTATGAGGCGGCGATCGAGGAGATCGGCCACGCCCCGCGCAAAGACGGGCGCAACCCCGGGATTTCGGTCAAGCTCTCCGCCCTGCATCCGCGCTATTCCTTCGCGCAGGAGCCGGAATGCGTTCCCGCGCTGACGGCGCGATTGAAAGCATTATGCCGGAAGGCGGCATCCTACAACATCTGCCTGACCGTGGATGCGGAGGAAGCGGACAGGCTGGAAACCGCGCAGAAAATCATCCGCGCCGTGATCGAGGACGTAACCTTTACGGGATGGGACGGGTTCGGGCTTGCGGTTCAGGCGTATGAAAAACGCACCCATGCGCTTATCGGAAACCTGATCGAAGCGGCACGCGCGGCGGGCAAGCGGATACAGGTGCGTCTGGTCAAGGGGGCCTATTGGGACACGGAGATCAAACGTGCGCAGATGAAGGGTCTGGAGGATTATCCGGTCTTCACGCGCAAGGCGCATACGGACATTTCCTATCTGGCCTGCGCGCAGAGATTGCTGCAGGCGCGGGACTGCATCTACCCGATGTTCGGCACGCACAACGCCTATACGGTCAGCGCGATCTTGGGTATGGCGGGGGACAAAGGCGGGTTCGAGTTCCAACGGCTGTTCGGTATGGGCGATGCGCTTTATGACGTTATCACGGGCAGGGAAGAGGCCGATGTCCGCATTTATGCGCCCGTCGGCATTCACCGTGATCTGCTTCCCTACCTTGTGCGGCGGTTGCTGGAAAACGGGGCGAATTCTTCCTTCGTCAACAAGGTGTTCGATCCCGACGTCACGCCGGAAGAACTTGCGGCCGAT
>QFNK01000286.1 GCA_003240795.1 Micavibrio aeruginosavorus
GGTGTGGCTGCGGACCTTCTGCGCCATCACGCCGAAGGCATTTTTGAGTGTGAGCGCGTATTCGGCCTGACACTGACCAACAGCGCAGGGAAAGAAATTCCTGTCCGTTATGTTGGTGAACAGCACGTTATGGAGGATTGCGGCAGGATTCCATCCGTTGCGGATTGGCTGTCAAAAATCCAGCCGGAAATATGGATGACACGCGCCAGCAAAGTCGGCGCACAAACGCGGAGGGCCGCATAATGACCCTCACGATTGAAAACCGTCTGGCACAGCTACCAGCAAAAACCTCTATGCCCTTCCGCCAGCTTTTGAGCGCAGGGCAAATTCCCGAAGATGTTATCCATACCGTCCTCGATGCCGGAGAGATAACGGGCGATACATCGAAACTCATAGGGTTTGCCGCAGGGTTTTTACACTTACGCGGCAAGGGCGTGCCTGTGCATGATGTTATCCGTATGGCAAAGGCGCAAAAACGCCGTATCAACCTGTCATGGAGCGAAAAGCGTTGGAAGGAAGAACATGACCGTCTTTCCCGCGCCGAAGCCCTGCAATGAATGGCCGCCGAGAATGTCCAATACGATGTTTCTAAATATGAAAGGCATATGCCGATGCGTTTTAGTGGCTATCTTATCCGCACCAGCCGCAGACTTGGCATGGAGGGTTTGCGCCAAAGGCATTGTGTCGCCAGCTATGACGGACGACTGAAAAACGGGAATTGCGCGATAGTAGCTGTTTTCGTGGACGGTCAACGGTGGACGGTTGAACTGGCTCTTACCAAGGATGCCGAAGCCCCATTGTGCATAACCCAAATCAAGACGCGATATAATGGATCACCCCCTGCTTCCATCCGGCAGAAAATCCATGAAGTCTTGGGAATTGATATGAAGAAAACGGGCGGCGCGGCGTATATGCCCATCACGCGGGATTTCCTCTATATGGAGAATCTTCGCCGTGTTCTTCCTATCTTGCAAGGCAACGGCATTGAGAAAGTGACCGTTTCTTTCAATGGCGAGGGCGATAGCGGTTCTATCGAGGAAATTCTTTATGAACCACGCGACAACGAAGAAACGCTCAAAGACCTTCCTGTAGAGTATATAAGCACTTCAAGTTTCTTTGATGATGGACAATGGAGTAGAAACGCAAGGCCGGAGCTGTCCACGCTCAATGAAGCATTGGATGCCCTCACCTATGACTATCTCGAAGAAACTGGTGTCGATTGGTATAACGACAATGGCGGTTATGGCGAGCTGATAATCGACGTACAAAACGGCACAGTTTCCTTGGAAGTGAATGTCCGCTTTACCGATACCACCACGGAATATTCCGGTGAAAAATATATAGAAACGGGCGAGGATATTTAACCCGTCCCAAACATGAACCGTCCGGTCTGAAAAGATCGGGCGGTTTTTTATCGGTTTTTCGGGCGGGCAGCGGACGCCGCGCCCAGGCGCGTCGAAGATGTTTTGTCTTGCCCCCTTCGGGCCGATTGTAAAGACCCGCGCTCACGCGCGCGCGGTGCGTTGACAGCCGGTATCCCCGTTCTTCCGCGCTGCGCTTGTGCAGAACGGGTGATCCCCCTCCGGCTGTCAAGGTCGTGACAACCTCCCCCCGCTTTTGAGGCCGCTTTGCGGCGCTTCTAGGAAAAGAAGCGCAACCCCAATTTTAAGGAGCAAAGCAAATGACCAACACCCGCGCAGACATTTATCAAACTGTTACGGACACAATCATCGAGGCCATTGAAAACGGTATTTCTGGCAAGATTGAAATGCCGTGGCATCAAATAAACCGCATCCCTGAAAACGCAAAAACAGGCAACAGCTATCAGGGCATCAATATTCCCCTGCTTTGGGTTTATCAGATCAAGAAAAATTATGCCCTGCCTGTATGGGGAACCTATAAGCAATGGGCGGAACTTGGCGCACAGGTGAAACGCGGCGAGAAAGGCGCACCCGTTGTTTTTTACAAACAGTTTGAAGTCGAAAGCGACAACGGCGAGGAAGACCCGCAAAAACGCATTTTTGCGCGTCGTTCCATTGTGTTCAATGCCGAGCAGGTCGAACGCTTTGACATTGTCGCCGCATTGGAAGCCCCCGCCCCTGCCCTGATCGAAAATATCGCCGCCGCTGATATGTTGGTCAATGAAACAGGCGCAACCATCCGGCATGAAGGCGGGCAAGCCTTTTATATGCCCTCGATGGATTATATCGCCATGCCGCCGCGTGAAATGTTCCGCGATACGGCAGACAGCACCGCGACGGAAAACTATTACAGCACCCTATTCCATGAACTGACCCACTGGACAGGAGCGAAGCACCGTCTTGACCGTCTGAATAACGATAAATTCGGCGGCAAAGATTATGCTTTCGAGGAGCTGGTGGCAGAACTGGGCGCGGCCATGTGCTGCGCGTCCACAGGTGTTGCATCATCACCGCGTGAAGATCATGCGCGGTACATCAATAACTGGCTGAAAGCCCTCAAAAGCGACAAGCGGTTTATTTTTGCCGCCGCATCGCAGGCGCAGAAGGCAGTCGATTTCCTCTTTTTCCGTCAACAGACATTGGCGCAAGCCGCGTAGTCAGCATCATAGCAAGGTAGCAACATAAGCACGTTGCTACCTTGCTACTTAAACAATATTAAAGGAGATAGCATCATGTTTAACGAAGTAT
>QFNK01000287.1 GCA_003240795.1 Micavibrio aeruginosavorus
GCAAGCTGTCCGGCATATTGCACAAATGCCTTGCTGATATCATCAGCAGCATCCACCAGATTTTTGGAAGTATACGGGCTGTTCAAAACAGCGCCCAGATCATTCGCATCATCGTAAAGCGCACGGATCGCCGTATCGCCGAAAGGACGCTCTCCTTCATCAATAGCGGAATAGGCTAGGATCGTACGTAGAATATCGGAGTATTCACCAATATTCTGCGATACCCCGTCAACCCTCGCATCGTTCATACCGATACTTTGGGCAAAACCATCATTGTAAAGCACTGGCCACATATGCTTTGCTGCATAATTCCAGCTTTGATTTGTAAGGTCTTGAGCATAAATAGCCATTACAAGCGTGGATGCGCTGTGGCGGTCGACGGGATTCAAGGTGACATCGGATCCAATGGCATATGCCTGAGATGGAACATAGCGTATGAAGTCAGAATCTAGCGCTTCTCCCTCCAGATGGTAAGCATCAACCCCCGTACTGTTAAGTAGCCACGGATTATTACCTGCATAAACGTCTTCAATAATCTGCTGCTTTGTATCAGCCAGTAAAGGGTCGCTCGTTGTCGCATATTGCCATACCTTCAGAGCGGCCTGCGTATAGTCCATCGAATCATAAATAGATGCAGACTTACCGTATATTGCACCAATATATCCTGCCAACCCTCCGCCAAGAGAGTGTCCGGTCAGCGCAATATTCGCAGTTTGCAGATTGGCATTCGCCCCTGCTACATGCTGATAATATTCAATAGCCATTTTTCCTTGTTCGCTGGCGATATTGCCTGCGCCCAAAGACCAGCCATGCGCAACGTCTAAGTCTGTGTAAGGATTGGGAATAAGAGACATTTGATCAGTCCCCCGAAAGGATATAATCGTCGCGCCATTATAGCTATAAGATGTAGCGTGAAAGCCTATAATCTCATCACGATCAACTAATTGACCATTGAAAATTGCCTGACCTAAAGAGGATGAGTTACCAGAAATTTGATAGTTCCCAATTTGATTGCCGGAAAGCAATACCGCTGCCCCATATCCACGATTATAAGAATCCATAGAAAGAATAGCATTTGTTAGGACACTGCTCATGTTTTCTCCTGTAAAATTATTAGGGCGAATAGTAGTTAAAGTATTGGGGAGTTATTCTGCGAATATCCGCGTAGTTGAGGGATCGATACCATTCCCAAAAGCTATTGTCGTATTCAGGTAAATAAGATTCAATTTTACTTGTTACTGGCTCATCTGTTGTTTCAATGACGATTTCTTTCAACCGAACACCTTGACCGAAAATCTCTTCAAAGTGATCTTTCTTTTCGACAATTATTGTTTTTCCCTTAAAATTGATATCCATCTCCATAGCGGGTTTAATGGATGTCGCATCATTCTTGTCTGTGTATGTAACGAGAACGGGATAATTCTCAGGCTTTAAAACAGCCTTGGCATTCTTTAAATTTTTGTAATGCTTGATCCCAGCATAAGTTGTTGCGCCACCTTCATATGGGAAAGCGCTGTAAAAAACAGCTGAAGGAAAATTCTCTAATAGCCTGTACCCTTTTAACGTAGCAAAAAGAACACCTCGCTCGCCTAAATCAACAGTGACTGCTTCACCTCTGACTTTAGCGGGATTAGTGGCTTCGGGTATATCTATAAGGTACGCTTTTGGAGCAGAATTGGATATCTCACGAACCGCATAGCCAGTCTTAATACCTTCCGGTGTTTCTACGACCACAGTCATTTTGTAGCGCCATGTACCGGACACATAAAACCAATTGAAGAAGCAAATGCTGCCCAGAACAAGCAGTACGATGAAGCCTATGATGAGATTCTTTTTATTAAACACGGTCTCTCCTGACGGTTGTAGTGTTGCACATCATAAATTGAATTCAAGACTTGAAAATAATTTAAAGTTGTGTTGAAGTTATCGAATTCGCTCAATTATGAATCGATTCAGATTTTCCGTGAAAAAGATTATTGCGCGTGCGGCGCAACCAAGGTCTTTTGGAAGCAGGAATCCAGCTTTACTTATACAGAGCAAAAAAGAGGTTAGGTTAGGTTACCGCACACCTGCTTCACTAAGCTATGAAGTTGCCTTAAATCAACAATGATCTTGAGTAGAATGGTGCTGCTGGCGGGGATTGAACCCGCGACCTCTCCCTTCATCCCCCTTACGATTTTCATCGTCGCTTGCGCGTCAGAGGATTGGACTATCCCTTCATCATAGCCGAAGCTTTAGACGCCGCCCGTCTAGTCTCTACACCTTCCTCTTTCGAGGCTTGGCTCGGGATTACCATTTAACAGGCTTCCCCGAATTTGAGCGGTTAACATTCGCCAGTTTCCCAGCGACGAGGCAAAATTAGTTCACCAAGGGAGTGCTCTACCACTGAGCCACAGCAGCATGCAACCATTTAAGCGGTTGGAAGCTACCTTAAAAAACTTAGCCTGTCATCCCAAATTTTTTTCAAAAAATGGCAGTTTTCTGGGGATCACCAAGTTGTGCACTGGACACCTGAGCCAACCCTTCTACAATTCATCGTCTGCATCCGATTAGCGCTTAAAGATTGCATCCTCTGTATTTCAAGCTGGTTCGCATCCCGAGACATCTCGTGCAAACGCTGAGACATCAATTGATCCTGCATCTGAGCAGCTTGAACAACCGAATGAG
>QFNK01000288.1 GCA_003240795.1 Micavibrio aeruginosavorus
GTTTCTGCGTCGCCTCGACATACAAATACAGCAACCGCGACAAGGGAAGGTAGATATCCGCCACTTCGTCCAAGGACATCGTGTCGTTCAGAGAGCGAAGCTTCTCGACCTCCTGCTCCGTGAGGGTCAGCGGCGTATTTTCCCGAAGGTTTTTCCATTCATCACGTGAAAAGGTGCGGTAGGGAGATATCTCCTCCGCCTTCGCGCTGCTGGCTGCTTGCAAATTACTCATATTATCCGAACGAACATCTGTTCGCTTCTCCGCCATCAAAGGCCCAGTCATTTAAGTCCAAAATGCACTTCACCCGCGGTGAAAGTGCGTATCTGCCCGTCAATTTCCGCAAGCAGGACACCGTTTTCATCAACACCGCGGAAAATGCCGTGATACGTTGTTTCCGGTAAACGAATACGCATAGGCTCATTCATGCCATGCGCCTGTTTCACCCACGCTTCACGCAGCGGCGCGAAACCCTTTTCCTGCCATTCCAAGTAACGAATATAAAGTTTTTCGAGATACAGATCCCGAATACCGTTGATGTGAACCCGGTCTTTCTTGATTTCATCGATGCCCACCGCACCTTCCGGGGCGGCAAAAACATTCACGCCCGTCCCTATTATCAGGTAATCCACGCGCCCATGGCTGTCCAATTTGCTCTCAAGAAGAATGCCCGAAATCTTTTTGCCGTCTATCAGTACGTCATTCGGCCATTTCAGGGTTTTGACATGCCCCTCTTCCATCACTTCGTCGATCGCATCTGACAACGCCACCGCCGCCACAAAGGCCATTTGTGCCGCCTTATCCGCACGGCAGGACGGACGAAGAAGTTTGGAAATGTAAAGATTGCCCATGGGCGACGTCCATACGTTCCCATAACGCCCGCGCCCTCCTGACTGCTGGAGCGCATGAACGGCAAGACCTTCCGCTTCACCCGTTTCGGCCAAGCCGCGGACGACATCCTGTGTGCTCGGCGTCGTGCCCAACACCTGCACACGCCAGAAAGCATCAGCCATGGAAAAGGGTCTGGACGGCATCATGGGTGACATCCATCAATGGCGAGGGAACAAAGATAAATCCGATAATGAATACGATGCTGAACGCGACGATCGCATGGCGCACAAACGGAATGCCGCTATCGTATTTCGCCACAGGTTCGTCGAAGAACATGACCTTGATGATGCGCAGGTAGTAATAGGCCGCGACAACAGACGTCAGGATACCGAAAATGGCGATGCCATACATGCCGACGGCAACAACCGCTTTGAACACCAGAAACTTCCCGAAGAAACCGGCAAGCGGCGGAATACCACTCATGGAGAACATTAGGATGGCAAGCGCGTACGCGGCAAGCGGCGAATTGCGAGACAGTCCGGCAAGGTCCGAAATATTCTCGAGCGCTTTACCATCGCGGCGCATCGACATGATGACACCAAACGTACCGGCCGTCATGATCATGTAAATGACCATGTAAACGATAACGGACGCAGCGCCTTCCGCCGTTCCGGCGACAAGCCCGACGAGCGCAAAGCCCATGTTGCCAATGGAGGAATAGGCCAACAGGCGCTTGATATTATCCTGCATCAGGGCGGCGAACGCGCCGACCGTCATGGAAAGGATGCTGAGCATCCACAAAACTTGTTGCCATTGCTGTATCACCGATGGAAACGCCTCGAACAGCAGACGCGTCAAAAGCGCGATTGCCGCGAGTTTCGGCACCATTGCGAAAAAGGCCGTGACGGATGTCGGCGCGCCCTCATAAACATCCGGCGTCCACATGTGGAATGGTGCGGCCGAAATCTTGAACGCAAGACCGGCCATGATGAAAACAAGGCCGATGATCGGGCCGATTGTAACCTGCTGGGCCAGCGTGTCGCCGATAACGGCAAAATTCGTGGACCCCGTGTAGCCGTAAACCAGCGACGCCCCGAAGAGCAGCATACCGGACGAAATCGCCCCTAGGACGAAATACTTCAGACCGGCTTCGGAAGATTTAACATTGTCGCGGCGGATTGAGGCAAGAACGTAAAGCGCAAGCGATTGCAGTTCCAGCCCCATATAAAGGCCGATCAGGTCGTGCGCCGATACCATCAGCATCATACCAAGTCCGGCAAAGATCATCAGGATGGGGTATTCGAAGCGCGCAATTCTTTCATCGTCGATATAACGTATGGAAAGAAGGACGGAGAGGATCAAACCCATCAGGATCGCGAGCTTCACGATACCCGCGAACTGGTCCATCACGAACATGCCGTTCAGGACTTCGACACGTCCCCAGTGTCCGACAAGCAAAAGCATTCCCGCGCCGACAAATGAAAAAGCAGCAAGCCATCCGATAACGGGCGCGGACTTGTCGCCGTTGCAAACACCAAGGATGAGCAGGAACAGGCCGGAAATCGCCAGAAACAGTTCAGGCGCCAATGGCATGATGTGCATGAGAGAAAAATCAGTCATTTTGAATTTCCTTTGTAACGCTTGCCTTGGCAAGGCTCAGCGGCAAATCCTGTGAGGATTGATAATGCTGGATGAGTTTTTCAACCGAAGGTGAAATGTTCTTCATGACAAGACCGGGAGCGACACCGAAAACGATAACCATGATGGTCAGCGGCACGAGATAGCCGTATTCCATT
>QFNK01000289.1 GCA_003240795.1 Micavibrio aeruginosavorus
CGGGCGATAGCCGTATTCCCAACGATCTGATGGTCGAATATTACGCTCAGCGCGCAAGCGCGGGTCTTATCATTACCGAAGCCACGGCCATCTCGCCCCAGGGTTTCGGCTGGGCGGGCGCGCCCGGCATTTATACGGATGAGATGGAAGCCGGATAGAAAAAGGTGACGGACGCCGTCCATGCGAAGGGCGGGAAAATCGTCCTCCAGCTCTGGCATATGGGCCGCCTGTCGCACCCTGTTTTCCAGGAAGGCGGCGCCTTGCCCGTCGCCCCATCCGCCATCCAGCCCGCAGGCTATACGCGTGATGCAAGTGGCAAAAAGGAATATGTCGTACCCCGCGCGCTCGACAAGGCGGAGCTGCCGGGCATCGTCGCGGATTACGTGGCGGCGGCCAAACGCTCCATCGCGGCAGGGTTTGACGGGGTGGAAATTCACGGCGCCAACGGATACCTGCTTGACCAATTCGTCCGCGACGGTGCGAACCAGCGCACGGACGAGTACGGAGGCAGCATTGAAAACCGTCTGCGCTTTCCGCTGGAAGTTGTTCAGGCCGTCAGCGATGCCATCGGCGCCGGCCGCACGGGCATACGCATTTCCCCGACCAACCCCAACGGGGGCACAAAAGATAGCGATCCGGCGGCGACCTTTGTTGCCTATGCCCAGGCGCTGAACGCCTTCAACCTCGCCTATGTCCATGTCATGGAACCCGCGCCGGAATCCGGCAAGGCGTTTCCGCATGCGCCGTACGTTACGCCCGAGATCCGCAAAGCCTATAAGGGCAACCTGACCGTCAACGGAGGGTATGATCTGAGCCACGGCGAAGAGGCGGTGCACAGCGGACTGGCGCAGGGCGTTGCCTATGGCGTGCCGTTTATTGCAAACCCCGACCTTGTCGAACGCATGAAAGCGGGCGCACCGCTCAACGAGGCCGACCCCGCCACCTTCTATACAGAGGGCGCGAAGGGGTACACGGACTATCCTTTCCTGAAGGATAAAGCGGCTTAAAATACAAAAGCCTGCCCCTTAAAGGCAGGCTTTCTCTTTACTTCTGCGGCATCGGGGTTATTCGGCAGGGACGATTTCAACCTGTGCCTGGGCGCCGTCATCCGCCTGTGCCTGAAATGCGTAATAGACAGGCGCGGTTGCGATCAGCGTCACGGCAAATGCCATCATGGCGATTTTTTTCATGTGTTCCCCGAATATTCTTTAGAGCGGCAGCAATATTGTCCGTTGCGGACTGTTTTCAGTATGCCATGACTTTATAGAAATGCAACGAGGCGAACAGGTTTTTCGCATAAAAAAACCCGGGCGGTAGAACCGTCCGGGTTTGTGCATCGCCAGATACGAAGCGGCAATCGCTTAGTGAACGATTTTGCCGTCTTTCGTTGTAACTTTCGTGCCGTCTTTCAGCGTGTGTTCGCCGTCTGGAGCAGCTGTTTTCGTGCCATCTGCGGCAACAACGGAAACTGCATCGCCTTCGATGGAGATTTTCGTGCCATCGGCCAGTTCGGCCTCTTTCGCGCCATGGTGCTCTTCATGAGCAGCAGGAGCGGCATGGTCTTCAGCTTTAGCAAAGGAAGGAGCGAACGCGATAACGCCGGCAGCGGCCAGCATGAGTGCATATTTGGTCATTATAGTCCCTCAACAGTCATTGTTGCCTTGAGCGGAATTGCCAAGACGAAAATGAGTATGAGTGAAACCCGCAAAATAACAAGGGGGCCATACCTTCTTGAACGAAATATTTTCTAGGCGCGCAGGGCGGAGGTGTCCCGCCAGCCGTAGCAGACTTCCTTGAGTTTGGAAGGGCCGATATCGATCATCTTTCCGCCGAGCTTCTGTCCGCCCATCTTCTCGTAAAATGCGCGCGCGCGGGTGTTGGCGTCCAGAACCCAGAGGCACACTGTAGAATGCTTGCGCTCTTTCAATTCCCGCGCCGCGTGTTTGATCAGCGCGGTGCCGATACCCCTGCGCCAGAAATCGGGGTGCAGATAGAGCGCGTAGATTTCACCCGAATGGCTGGGACGGATGGGGGAAGATCCCGGCGGCGGGGTTTTTGTACGGCCGATCACGACAAAACCGGCGGGCTTGCCCTCCTCCTCGGCGATGAATACCGTGCTTTCGTCCGCCTCCATCCATTGCGTCCAGTCGGCTGTTCGTTTTTCCACCGTAAGACTGTCCAGATAGGCCTGATCCACGATCCCGCCATACGCGCCTTTCCACCCCTCTATATGAAGGGATGCTATGGTCGGGATATCGTCTTTCGTCGCGGCTCGGATGTTTGTCATGTCCTGACTTATACAGAAGTGACACCGGAGGGCAATGTTTTGGAGGAATTTTTGCCCCAGCCCATGGCCAAGCCGCTGAAAAGCTGGCAAGCTTGGCGCAGACAATTAACTCACCGAGGGGACAGCGACTATGGCGCAGGATAACAACAATAAACTAATACTGGCGGTTATCGCCCTTTTGCTGCTCGGCATTCTGGGCGTCCTGATCTACCAGTCCACCCAAAAGACACCGGAAGAAAAAATCGCGGATTCCATCAGCCAGACGGTGGAAGACATCGGCAACTCGATTTCTCACGAATAAAATATTCTTAGTTTTGCCATCCCGAGCGCAGCCGAG
>QFNK01000290.1 GCA_003240795.1 Micavibrio aeruginosavorus
AGACTGTTAGGTGCCAAATTGTAAAATACCTTTTAAAGCATAGAAAATCGGTTTTTCTGTTGTATTGGGATATTTTTTGTTGTATCCCTTTGCACCGACGGCAGAAAGCCGCAGAATTCTTGGGGGGCAGGGGCTTATGCCTCTTCTCGTAACCAGGAAAAATTAAAGATTTACCGCATTTTGCCTTTCATGGGCGGTTAGCTCAGCGGTAGAGCACTTGCTCGACACGCAAGGGGTCACAGGTTCAATCCCTGTACCGCCCACCATTTCTCAATATACGCCTTAAATATCAATAGGATAGAACGAGCCTGCGGCAGGGGAGCCATCCAAGGGAGCCATGGCTTATGCTCAATCCGACCTATTTGCACCTTTCTAGGTGCCATATTTACTACTTCCGTTTCCCTATTCCAGCTCATCTTTCGGCAAATGGCAAGGCATCCCATGTGAAAGTGTCTTTGCAGACCCGTAATCCGAAGGAAGCCTTGCGGCTTGCGAACATGCTGGCTTACCATGCCCCTATCATTTTGAGATCGTACGAGTTGGCTAATATGGAATATGGGGACATCAGGGAAGTCTTGAAGACATACTTCAAGAGGCTGATCGAAGAAAAGACAAGGCAGATACACCGAGACGGGCCTTTACCTAAAGAAGAACTCGCCCAGCTTAGGGAAGAACAATGTGCTGTGCTGGACGCAATCAAGGACGAACGGAACGATATCTTTGAGGATGAGGATATTCGTGAGCGACTGTTGCCGATTGTAGCGGAGCAAGGGTTAGACATCGAAGAAGGCTCTCCCGAATACAATATGCTGGCCGAAGAGTACAAGTATGCCCTTCGTGGTTATTGTGGAAAGATCATGAACGTCAATGCGTATCAACGGGCTTATGGTTTCGATGATGGGGATCGTAATCGTTATGGAGCAAAGCGTGTAACAAAGGTGCACAAATTGTCTGACGTAATCGAGAGTTACACGAAGGAAAAGATACGGGCAAATTCGTGGGCTGTACGCACGGTCAAGAGCAAGAAAGCTGATTTCTCTTTGCTTAAAGAAATTCTAGGCGAGAATTTCAACATAGCAACAATGACGGACAAGGAAGCCAGAGAGATCAAAACGATCATTCTTGATTTGCCTGTTAATCGCAATAAGAACCCATTAACCCGCCATCTTCCCTTGCGGGAGGCGATCAAGGTGGATGGAATTGATAAGGTTTCTGTTAAGACCGTCCAGATGACGATTGGAACATACTATTCTTTTTTTCAATGGGCGAAGGATCATAGATTCGTAACCGAAAACTTCTTTGAAGGCTTGACGATTGATACGCCGAGAGGCGCAAGGCAGCCTAAAAGGCTTCCATTCGATAATGAGGCAATGACGTTAATCCTCAACACCTTGGATAAGAAGAAATCCAACGGTGTTATTAAAGACTATCAATACTGGGGAACCTTGATGGCGATTTATTCCGGCGCAAGATTGAACGAACTTGCGCAGATGGAAGTTAAGGATGTTCGTGAAGTTCAAGGAATTTTGTGTCTTGATCTCAATGACGATGATGAAGGAAAGAACTTGAAGAATGAAAGCTCTAAACGTCTAGTTCCTATTCACTCTGCCTTGCTTGATAAAGGGCTCTTAGAGTATGTCGAAATGGTCAAAAAGAAACGTCGTGACCGAGTATTGTATGAACTTGTTTACGATGAAAACAATGGCTATGGACGGAATTTAGGACGCTGGTTTAATGACTTCTTTCTGGTTGAGCTGGGGCTGAAAACAAAGCTTCACGTCTTCCATAGTCTTCGACATACCGTTGTTACAAAGCTTATGCGTGAAGATATAGAGCAGCCTATTGTTCGGGCTATTATCGGTCATGCGCAAGAAGGTGTTTTGCAAAATAGTTATTTCACGCAAGGCTATAAGCTTAAACAGTTAGCTGATGCTTTGTCTAAGCTCTGTTATTAGGTCTAAAGCTGGTGGAATATTATCCCTCATGAATGGCAGATTTCTGCCATTTATGGCTAATTCCCTCCCTATGTAGAATAGATACCCTTGCGCGGGTTGCATAACGCTTGCCCCGTGCCCGCAGTTCACGTAACTTGGTCACAGGTTGCACAGGTGGTCTGTGCTTCCAGAGGGCTTGATAACCCTTTCTATCTGCGGCTGGCATCAGCCGTTATCTGGTGCTCTTCTTTACGATAGAGTGACCAGCGATGTCACTCAGCCCCATACGGGCTGGGAGGCATTGGCGTATGTCCAGACCTTCGGGTTAAAGGCCTTTGCGCCGTTTCAGATAGAGCGGTTATCAACTCCCAGCTCACCAGAGGCCACCCTCTCGGTGAGTTTGTTACATTAAGGGGGAAATATAACCATGAAACTAAAAACAGCTGTATCTGTTTCCGTAGCAATAGCTCTGCTATCAGGCTGCTCCGTAGCAATGTCTGCAAAGCGCAGTACACACAAAGGCGATCCGTCTATAATACAGACTGGGGCGGACAGGATGCAGATAGAAAGTACCTTCGGGTCTCCCGATATGACAGCAAGCCTGAATGATGGAGAAAGCAAAGTAATCTATAAGATTGATCCGAACGCACACAAAGAAGGTACAAGGAATGCCGCAGTAG
>QFNK01000291.1 GCA_003240795.1 Micavibrio aeruginosavorus
AGGCCGGACAAGCCGGCCTTTCTGGAATTTATGGTGTGACGATTACTCTTCGTCGCTGTCGCCGCCGGCCATGTCTTCGAGGCCCGGTTCGCCGTCATCTTCGTCTTCATCGTCATCGGAACCCATGCCGACGGATGCGCCGCGTGCCATGGCTTTCCATTCTTCTTCGCCTTCCATGGAGTCAACGACATCTTCACCGTCGTCATCCAGAGCGATAATGCGTTGCTTGCCGCGGATGATTTCTTCGCGCAGCTCTTCGACATTAACCGTTTCCTCGGCGATTTCGCGCAGGGCGACAACAGGGTTCTTGTCATTGTCGCGCGGGAGTGTCAGAGACGCGCCGGAACCGATCTTGCGGGCGCGTTGAGCGGCCACCATAACGAGTTCAAAACGGTTCTGGACTTTGTCGATGCAGTCTTCGACGGTTACGCGTGCCATCGGCGATCCTTCCTACTATGCGGGTCGTTAGCTAAAATTACCGGGAAGATATAGGGAGTTTTCGCCGGTAACGCAAGATTTTTCAAAGTCTGCATCTTTGCATGGAACCAGCGGCCAGTTCGACCCGTTGACTTGAGTGAGGGTAGCTTTAACTGGCTCACGCTATATATAAGCATATATTCATATTTATTCGCGACAGCTCGGGTAAGCCCGATTTCAGGAAAAAACAATGAAAAACACAAAAAAAGAAGAAGCCCTTCCGTTTTATTCCGAGGACAAACTAGCCATCTTTATCGATGGATCAAACCTTTACGCAGCCGCACGCAGCCTCGAATTCGATATCGATTACCGCAAACTTCTGCAGTGGGGCGCATCGTGCGGCCGTCTGGTGCGCGCGTTTTATTACACGGCGCTTATCGAGGATACGGATTACTCCCCTATCCGCCCGTTGGTCGACTGGCTGGATTACAACGGATACACCATGGTCACCAAGCCGACCAAGGAGTTCGTGGACAGCCAAGGGCGCCGTAAAATCAAAGGCAATATGGACATAGAACTTGCCATTGACGTTATGGAAATGTCAGAACATGTCGATCACATCATCCTGTTTTCAGGCGATGGTGATTTCCGCCGCCTGCTCGAAGCGATCCAGCGCAAAGGCGTACGCGTGACCGTCGTCAGCACGATCCAGTCCAACCCGCCCATGGTAGCGGACGAGCTACGCCGTCAGGCCGATTTCTTCATCGACCTTGAAAGCCTGCGCAGTCAGATCGGGCGTGACGGCTCCACTGCCGGGCCAAGACAGGCGCCGCCCTCCTCCCCGCAAAGCGAGAATGAGAGCGAACGCTTTACCCATTAGGCTGCCGCCTCCGCAGGTTTTGTCTTCGCACGTTTCGTAACGAGCTTGTTTAGCGCATGAACATAGGCGCGGGCGGAGGACACGAGTGTGTCCGCATCCGTTCCCTGCCCGTTGACCGTCTTGCCGTTTTCTTCCAAACGCACCGTGACCTCCGCCTGCGCGTCCGTACCGCCGGTGATGGCGTGTACCTGATATAGCTGCAGGTTCGCGTCCGGATGCGGGACGATTTCACGGATTGCCTTGAAGATTGCATCGACAGGGCCATTGCCTTCGACGCTCACGGATTTTGTTTCTCCATCGACGGTCAGTTCGAGCGCCGCCGTCTGCGGGCCGTGCGTTCCGGCCTGCACCTGAAGCGAGACAAAACGGATTGCGTCTTTTTCCGCGCCGACTTCGTCCTCGATCAGGGCGATGATATCGTCATCGAAGACCTGTTTCTTTTTGTCTGCCAGATCTTTGAAGCGTTTGAACAGATCGTTCAGCGCATTGTCGCCGAGTTCATAGCCGAGTTCGGCCACGCGTGCCTTCAACGCATGACGTCCGGAATGTTTGCCGAGCACGAGTTCGGAGCGCGTCAGGCCAACGGACTCCGGCGTCATGATTTCATAGGTGGACGCGTTCTTCAGCACGCCGTCCTGATGGATGCCGGATTCATGCGCGAAGGCGTTTGCGCCGACAATGGCCTTGTTCGGCTGGACATTGAAACCGATGGTCGTTGCCAGCGTGCGTGAGGCCTTTGTAATCATCGATGTATCGATACCGCAGGTGTAGGGCATCTTGTCGCTCCGCACCTTGAGCGCCATCACAACTTCCTCCAGCGCGGCATTGCCGGCGCGTTCGCCGATACCGTTGATCGTGCATTCGATCTGGCGCGCGCCAGCCATAACGCCCGCGAGCGAGTTGGCAACGCCGAGGCCGAGATCGTTGTGGCAGTGAACGGAGATGACGGCCTTGTCGATATTGGCGACCGTGTTGCGGATATAGCCGATAAGCTCACCGAATTCATGCGGCACGGCGTAGCCGACCGTATCGGGAATGTTGATCGTCGTCGCGCCGCAACGGATGGCCGTGTCGATCGCGCGGCACAGAAAGTCCCAGTCCGATCGTGTCGCATCCATCGCCGACCATTCGACATTGTCGGTGTATTTGCGCGCGCGGGTTACGGATTTCGCGACGGAGTCCAGCACCTGTTCCTCGTCCATCTGAAGCTGGTAGCGCATATGCTGCGGGCTGGTGGAGATGAAGGTGTGGATGCGGCGGTTCTGGGACGGTGCCAGAGCCTCACCTGCAACATCAATATCGCGCTCG
>QFNK01000292.1 GCA_003240795.1 Micavibrio aeruginosavorus
GTCTAAGTCAAACAAATCCGCATTTATTAACGAGTATTTTTAGTAACCTGCAAAACCAGCCCGTCATTTCAAGTTTTCTGATAAAATTCGATCGTCTCAATGGCGCTCGAAAGATACTCCCTGCATTGTTTCAAGACTAACTTCCTAAGATACGTTTTTTCATGCTCGTTCATCGGCCGTTTTTCGACAGAAATAAATAGATCCAGGTGCTCTGCCTCAATTGCCTTTATAGAATTTTCTACTATGTTACTTAACGATCGCTTCGCAACACTGGCCGCGATAGGCTGCAAAGATCCATATATTTTAGTATCGTCGTAATCAGGATTTTCTGACATTTTTACTCTTCCCCGTGTAGGCATCAACGATTACATGGCATCCTTTGATAGCCATGTCCTGATCTTGCACTACTGCTATTGATAGTATCTTCTGCACGAGCTTAATGCCGCGTGGGGGTAATTCTCGAAAAATTTGACTAGGATTGGCTGCGTCTTCTTCTTCCCAATCTTCGAAGAAATAATTCACAGGGCATTTTAAAATTTTAGAAAATCTATAAAGCGTAGATGCTGAGATTCTATTGCCCCCATTCTCATACTTTTGGATCTGCTGAAATGTAACACCAACCTCACCAGCCAGCCTTTCCTGGCTATACCCTCGCAACGCACGTCGCTGACGGAGCTGCATACCTATATGAACATCTAAATCAGAGGCCTTTCCTTTCTTTTTATCACAGGCCATACCTACACCTTTTCCATGAGACTAGGTGCTGCATCTGGAAGCGGATCTGCAAGTAACTGCAGAATATGGAACAATCTCTCTTTATGAATATCTTCTCGTATAAGGCTGTAATAATTTATGAGATCAAAAACTTGTCCGCGCGGGATATCCTGAAAAGTATCCAACAAAAGCCCTAAATCGAGATCGTCCATCAGATCGTTTAGTCGTTTCGACGCAATCATGTCTTTAGGCTGCATACCTATCAAAGCTGACGCACGCAAAATCACAGAGTTTGGAATAGGAACTTCTTTTCGTTCCATTGCCTCTAAAGTTTCTGTCGCTACTTGGATATTTTCCCCGAACACATCAGTATTTTGCTTAAGTAAAATACGAACCTTCCTCAGCGCGTTCGCTCTCTCAACTTCCGATTGGTAAAATTCAGCTTTTTTCAGTTTCATGATTTTTTTAAAAATTAGCGTAATCTTAACGAAAATGAGTTTTCCTAACATCGCTTTGCGCCTATAGTTAGGAGTTCAGTTTTCGGCATAACTTGTTGTTTTGTCGATAAACTGTGCCGAGTGGTACTATTTATAGACCATTTTTCAAAACGATTGTAAAGGGGTTTTTTGTGCCTAAGGCTAAACGATTTACGGCTGATATTGAGGGATTCGAGGGTTTCCCCCAAAGGTTGCAGGAATTGATCGACTTGCTCGGTGCCAGACAGCTTGCCGATAAATCTGGGGTCGCAAGAACTACCTTGAGCAGCTACGTTGACGGCACCGCGCCTGGAATGGATAAATTGATAAATATTGTAAAGGGATCGGGTGTATCCTTTTCTTGGCTTGCCTTTGGAAAAGGCCCAATGTTTTTGAACGAAGCTGATACACCGGCAAGCCTTCTGTCTTCTCAAAAACTGCAAAATACGACGATCGACATGCTGACGGTTTATCGCATAGTTGAGCATTATGAATCTAAGATCCGTAAGAAGGGGAAAACTTACAAGCCAAAGCAAGTTGCTAGTGCTATTACCCTTTTGTGCATCATTGGTTATCTGGATATTTCCAAAATTGAAACCTCTGATATGTTGAGCCTTATTGAAACTTTGGAAGTTTAAATAAAAATAAAGCCCGAAGACAACAGCGCCGCCGTATGTACGCTGAAGCCTTCGGGCCTGGGGGAGTGTCGGTGAAAGCATCGCACCCACTACTATTTTTTCTGAGCAGAAACCAAATCACTTGCAATAAAATCGCATGATTGCTCCAACCCTTTTGCCTTCATATCAAGATAGATACAATCAACAACTACGATAAACGCGCCAACTTTTTTATAAAGAGAGTCGGCCCCAGCTAATAGAATCTCCAAGAGATAAAGCTGTATTGCTCGAAAAGAAAGCTGTAGCTTCTCATAGTGCGCTGCATTTTTCATGGCACAACCATGAG
The DNA here is from genome assembly GCA_003240795.1 of Micavibrio aeruginosavorus. Lineage (GTDB taxonomy): Bacteria > Pseudomonadota > Alphaproteobacteria > Micavibrionales > Micavibrionaceae > Micavibrio_A > Micavibrio_A aeruginosavorus_B. Next base: position 2,154 of record QFNK01000292.1, read on the forward strand.
CTATAACAAGATATGAAAGCAAGAAAAAGGAGGTTGGCCAAAGTGGATTTTTAGTAACTTAGATATTAGCAGTGAGATTTCAAATTTTTTTGAGATCTACAATATTAGGTTCCCCTTACGAACTTTTTATCACAAGCCATTTCGTCTAGAAAATGGAACCAACAGATTTAACGATGGCGGCAATGCATGGATGCATATAATCGTGCCTGTGTTTCAGGAGGAAGCTTGTTTATTTGTTTATAGCACTCATCATAAGAGTTTGAAATTTTCGAAACTGCGGATACGACAAGCTTAAATACATCTCTTATTTTCATACTATCCTCACTAATTTAACGACATTGTACTCAGCCCAACTGAAGATATAGGGCACATCTTTCTTTTGAAACTATCTAATCCCTCAGTCTCTGATCCG
>QFNK01000293.1 GCA_003240795.1 Micavibrio aeruginosavorus
ACGATAGATGGCAAAATGATTTTCGGGGGCGAAGACGAAGAATTCTCGGATGCGGAAAAACGCGATGCCCTGATCCCGAAAAAGATGCGTAAGCTGGAGAAAAAACTAAAAAAAGTCCTGCCGGATTATGATTTTGAAATAGAACATCAATGGGCCGGTTCATTCGGAAGCAGTACCACAGGATTGCCCAGCATAGGGCGCGTCCCCGGTTTTAAAAACCTGTATAGCGTAATGGCATACGGCGGAAACGGCATCACATTCAGCCGCATTGCGGCGGAACTGATCACTGCGGATATTACAGGATACAGGCACCCAGATAGGGACTTGTTTAACTTTACAGACCGCTAGTATGCATCCTTAGCGAAGATTTCCTGGCTTCATATCCGCAAGAACACGTTTGAAATCCTGTAAACTAACGGGTTTTGTCAGGTGGTGGTCAAAGCCTGCATTGAAAGCCTCCATGCGGTCTTTTTCTTGCCCCCATCCTGTCTGCGCTATAAAAAGTACGTTCTTATGCACTGCTTTTTGGCGAAGGTTGCGGCATACATCGTGCCCGCTCATATCCGGCAGGCCGATATCAAGAATAATCACATCCGGCTTGGTGAAATCCGCGGTTCTGATCGCCTCTTCACCCGTATGCGCCACATGTAAATCATGCCCGATGGCTTCAAGCATCCACGCTATCGTTTGCGCCGCCGCGATATTGTCATCCACCACCAATATATTGAGTGGAGAAAAATCCGGAAGGGAGGGATACGTGTCGTTCTGCGGGATCGCCATTTGAGAACGCGCATCGCTGACGACCGGCAAGCTCACGGTAAATGTGCTGCCCTGACCATGGCCGCCGCTATAAACCTTTATGCTGCCTCCATGCATTTGGACGAGGTTTTTGACAAGAGACAAGCCGATACCCAATCCACCCTGTTCATATTTTTTATGCTCGCTCGTGCCGACCTGGGAAAAGACCTCAAAAACGGCGTCCTGCTTGTCTTGCGGGATGCCCAGCCCGTTATCCTCGATCACTATTTCGACATTGCCGGCCTCCGCTTTCACGCTTAATGAGATGGTGCCGCCCTCTGGCGTATATTTCGCGGCGTTGTTAAGAATATTGCTGATAATTTGCGCTATGCGTGTCGGGTCTGCATAAATCCATATCGGCTCGGCTGGTACATCAACATTGAAGATATGCCGTTTCTCGGAGATCAGCGTCATGCAGAATTTTGCCGCAATGTCGATCGCGGATTGAAGCTGGACGCGACCTTTTTTCAGATCGATTTTTCCTTGCGTAAAGCGGGAGATATCAAGAAGATCATTTAAAAGATTGACCAGATGGTCTGTCTGGCTCTCCATCATGTTGAGGATGTCCTCAAAATTCTGAGACGGCCCCGCGCGAAGCAATTCAATCCCTGCCTTGATAGGGGCAAGAGGATTTCGCAATTCATGGGCAAGCGTTGCGATATACTCGTCCTTGCGTATATCGGCTTGTTTTAACGCATAGCTGTTCGCGATCAATTCGCTGTGCTGTATTTCAAGCTGTTTATGCTGCCTGCTAAGATTGAAAAAAACATCTGCCTTGCTGCGCAGTATGTCTGTTTCTATGGGCTTTTGTAAGAAATCGACGGCACCGGCCTCATACCCGCGGAAGCGGCGTTGACTGTCGCCGGAACCGGCGGTGAGGAAGATGATCGGGACACGCTTTGTTTTTTCTGTACCGCGCATCAATTCTGCCAATTCAAACCCGTCCATTCCCGGCATCTGAACATCAAGCAGCGCAAGCGCGACATCGAATTTAAGCAATAGCTCGAGTGCTTCCACGCCCGATCTGGCTTTCAGGATTTCAAGACCATCGCGCCGCAATAGCGCTTCCAAAGACAATAAATTCTCTTTTAAATCGTCGACGATCAGGAAATAGACGGTGTCTTCCACGGATTTCAACATAGCGTCCCCAAATCTTTTAAATAGCTGGCAATGCCGGGAATGGTCAGTTTCCTGGCATTTCGGCAAGTGCGCAAAGCCGCCGTCGGCATCGCACTTGAGAATGCTGTGCCTGGATCTTGAACGAGCGCTTCTCCACCTTCGGCTTCTATAAGGGCAAGCCCTGCCGCGCCATCATTGTTGGCGCCTGTCAATATGACGCCGACAACCCGGTCACCGAGGGCATCGGCAGCGCTTTCAAATAAAACGTCAATCGACGGGCGGGAATATAATATCTGATCGTCAACGGACAATGATATGGTCTCGTCCCGCTCCACCATCATATGGTAGTCGGGAGGGGCGAAGTAAGCATGGCCCGGCAAGATGGACTCTTTGTCCTCGGCTTCCTTTACGATGATTTCCGATCTTTCATTCAAAAGAGCGGCAATCAGGCTGTCACGGTCGCTTGGCAGATGAACGACGATCAGAACGGGAAATGGGTAGTTGGATGGCAAGGCGGGAAGGATGTTCGACAATGCTTCCAGACAGCCCGCGGACGCGCCTATAACCACAAATTTTCCTGCGGAATTCACAGCGCATCTCCGTTTTTCTGGTAGATTTTATCATAGCGGGAAAATTC
>QFNK01000294.1 GCA_003240795.1 Micavibrio aeruginosavorus
CAACGCGGAATCGCGGATGCTTGTCGCAAGTGACGCTGGACGCGGGTTCATCGTGAAGATGGCGGACGTTCTGGCGCAGACGAAGAAGGGTAAGCAGGTCCTGAACGTCGATGCGAAGGACGAGGCGAAGCTATGCCATGTCATTCCCGAAGGCGCGGATCATGTCGCGATCATCGGCCGTAACCGCAAGTTCCTTGTGTTCGGTCTGGATACCGTGCCGGAGATGGCGCGCGGCAAGGGCGTGATGCTCCAGAAATACAAGGATGGCGGCTTGTCAGACCTGAAAACGTTCAACTGGAAAGACGGGCTGACATACAAATACGGTTCGGGCGAGACGCTGGTGGGTGATTTGAACCCGTGGGTCGGAAGCCGCGCCGATGTGGGCAAGCTTCCCCCGAACGGTTTCCCGAAGAGCAACAGGTTCTCCTGATCAAGGCATCAGCATGCGTGAGTAGCCCGGGATGGGCGGCCGCGCATTGTGCGCTTCTTTATCGAAGGGAACCCATCCGTTCCGGCTGTGAATTTCCAGGCCGTTGAAACGCTGTTTATAATCCAGCTTCGGGCTTCCGGGGGACCATGACCCCAGATACAAAAACCTGTCTCCCATCGTTTTGATGGAGTTCGCGAGGAAGAGTATGGTGGAAATGCCCGGGCTCTTCTTTGCGTTGTCCAGATCGTAAGCCAGATATTCGAGCGTGAAATCTTTTTCGTGCTGGTCTATCCAGGCGATGCTTAAGATCTTCTGTGTTTGTTTTTCGCGCGCGACAAGTTGCCATGTCGCGGAGTCGAGGGTTATCCGTTTGTATTTGTCCTGATCCGCATGGGCCATTTCCGTTGCGGTGTCACCATGGCGGCCGTTTATGTATCTTTTATAGAGGGCGTAATATTCATTATAGAAGCGGGCTGGTTCTATCTTGAACTCCATGTCCCGCGTGAATGTCTTCAGCCGGTATCTCTGCGACGCGGTCATCGAAAATTCATCCGGATTTATCCGCATATTGCGGCATGCGCGGGATGAGGGGCAATCCGGACATACGGGGAAATGTCCGCCATCCCGGTTTGTAAGCAGGCCGCGTTCCAACAGCGAGAATTTCAGGGATTTCGCGTCTTCTTTCGTCAATGGCTCGGACGGAGCCACAAAGACATTGCGCGATTCCATTCTATCTTTCGGCCAGTACGTGCAAAGCCGCTTGGGACCGATATAGGTAACAAGATTACTCATAAGGACCTTATAGTCCTTAGCTTACGGAAAATCAACCGATCCGGAAGAACGGCGGTAAAGCGGGTCGCGGGTGGCGCGTTCCTGTTCCTTTACGGCGTCCGTGCTCATATTCGCGCCGACCTGTGTGACCAGTTCCTCGCGCAGGAGAACGATGCTGATACGACGGTTCTGGGCGTCGTTCGGTTTGTCGGCGAGCAGGTGGTCCTTGTCGGCCTTGCCGAGGACGTTGTTGATGCGTTTTTCCGGGAAACCCGTGCCGATCAGGACGCGGCGAGACGCGTTGGCGCGGTCGGCGGAGAGTTCCCAGTTGCTGTAGCCGTTGCCTTTGGAATAAGGGACGCCGTCGGTGTGGCCGCGGACGGAGATTTCATTCGGCATCTTGCGGATGACCTGCGCGACATTCTGCAGCAGTTTTTGGGTGCGTTCGTACATGTCCGCGCTACCCGACGGAAACATCGGTTTGCCTTCGGAGTCCACGATCTGGATACGCAGGCCTTCCGGTGTCATGTCCATTCTCAAGTTCTTTGCGAGGTCTTTCAGGTCGGGGCTGTCCTCGATGGCTTTTTTGATTTCCTCTTCGGCCTTCTTGAAGCTCGCTTCCTCGCGCTTGCGTTTTTCTTCCTGGAATTTGTCTTCGCTTATTTTGTCCTGGCCGGGGCGAAGCGAGGGGGAGTTCGCGTTTTCAGGGGCGTTTACCGGCTGCTTGTCCGATGTCATTGCGCCGTCCTTGGAGATGGACAGGCCGCCCATCATGCCGTTCGCGCCGCTTTCCTTCATGGCGATTTTGGGGTTCGGGTCGAAATAGTCCGCAATGCCGAGTTTCTGTTCTTTTGTCGTGACGTTCAAAAGCCACAGCAAAAGAAAGAAGGCCATCATCGCTGTGACGAAGTCGGCGTAGGCCACTTTCCACGCGCCGCCGTGATGTCCGCCGCCGCCTTTTTTGATCTTCTTTATGATGATCGGTGGGAGTTCGTCCTTGCCGCCGCCGCCTTTTGCCATGGTCTATCCCTTACGCTGAGGGCGCAGGCAGCGCGTTGAGTTTTTCTTCCAGCTCCTGGAAGGTCGGCTGTACGTCGTGAGGCAGGAATTTACGCGAGAATTCGACGGCGACTTGCGGCGCGCAGCCGTTGAGGAAGGCGACCACGCCGACCTTGATGGCGCGGTAATACATGACCTCGGTTGCGGCATAGGACGTCATGGCGCCTGCGATCGGGCCGACCATCCCGTAGGCGAGCCAGACGCCGAGGAATGTTCCCACGAGTGCGCCGCCGATCATTTTGCCGAGGACTTCCGGTGGT
>QFNK01000295.1 GCA_003240795.1 Micavibrio aeruginosavorus
CCTTCCCTGCCGCCTGTTTCAAGATGTTTCTTGGCGGCATTAAAGGCAATGTTGGTTGCCAGAGCTGTTTTCCCCATCGATGGCCTGCCGGCAAGGATAAGCAGATCCGTTGGATGCATACCGCCAGTCATGCGGTCTAACTCTGTCAGGCCGGTGGTGACGCCTGAAACAGCACCGCCCCTGTTATAAGCCACTTCCGCCATCCGGATTGCTTCTGTGATCGAGTCCTTGAATGATACAGCGTCCTTTTTGGCGACGCCGCTTTCAGCCAGGGTATAAAGATGCGTTTCGTGTTCCTCGATCAGATCCTGCACCGTTGAATCAATCGTCTGGTTATATGCCTTGTAACGGGTTTCCTCGCACTGCGCGATCAAAGCGCGGGCTTGGAACAGTTCAAAGATTTGGCGCGCGTAATCTTCTGATGAGGCAAATGGGAAAGATGCTGTAGCCAGATCGACCAGGTAGGCTGTGCCGCCGACGGCTTCCAGTGCTGATTCATTTTCAAAGTATTTTTTGAGCCTTAACGGAGAAGCAATATCCCCGCGTTCGACCGTTTTAAGAATAGCGTCATAGATTCTGGAATGAACGGGATGATAGAAATGAAACGGCTCCAGAATATCTGCAACACGATCTATGCTGGCATTGTTTACCAGCAACTGTCCAAGCAACCCCTGCTCGACTTCGAGGTTATGCGGCAGGGCATGGGGTTCTTTGTCATTGGCATCGTCGTTGGCGATCTTATGTGCGGGATATGACATTTACTGTGCTTTTTTTCCGAGACCAAAAAGGCGCTGTAAAAAAGTCCTGTTTTGGTTTTCGGCCAAAGTCTGAACCGTTTTTTCCAGATCGGCCCATTTCTTGGCCTGTTCTCCCGCCAGACTTTCCTTCTTCTGTTCATCAGTCCGCTGATCGGTAAGCATCGCTGTCACCCTGTTAACGGTTTCCTGTTCTTTTTTGAGTGTGTCCTGCAGGTTCTCGATCTGCGACTGTTGCAAGTCGATCTGGTCTTTTAACAGGCGGCGTTCACGATCGCGCTCTTGCTCAAAAATTTGCAGCTTTTCCCGCAGGGCCAGATTTTCAGCCGTGATTACATCAGCTTTGCCGTTGGCATTGGCCGCTGCCGGCTTATCGTTCGCCGCATTCAGCGGTTTGAGCTTATCGCCGTATATACGCGCGAGTTCGGACACATCTATTTTAGGGCGCTTGGTGTCAGCTTCGATTAGGGAAATTCCCTTCTCCTTAATATGCTGGTACATGGTGGCGCGGGTTACATCGACCATTTTGGCGGCATCTGAAATTGAAACCTTGGTCGGGTGATCTGCTGGAAACTGCATTGTATAGATCCGTCTAATTGAACAATCAGATGCACAGTTTCGCAGGTGTATAGAAGAATTTCAAGAACTGTATAGTGAACAGTCTGCAAAACGTATGGCGAGTGTTCAACTGTAAGAGTGTATAGCGGTGTAAGATCATGCAAACACATATACACTTGGAAATAGGCGCAAACCGATTCGCGGTGTGACCGATTCTCTCGATTCGCAAGCTGTCAAAACCCCGCAGTATCTCTGGCGTATATAAAGGCAGGGCGATTCTGTGGATAAGGCGCAATGCGACTCGGCAGAATCTTGTAAATAGCTGTGCGTAAGAGTGTTTTTGAAGTGTCACATTGTGGATAACAATTCGATGTGATACCGTTTCGCATGACACTCCAAAGTGTATATGGAGTGTTTGTCTACCTGATTGTTTCAATTCTGTTCATGAATTGGGGCTTTCAGGGTTCCAGTCCGTTCCGGGCAATTTTCCGAGAACCAACCCTAGAGAAAGAAAGGAGGCGCAACACTAGACCCTAAAAAAGCAAAAACCGCGGTTGGCGCCGCGGCTGCTTTAAAAAGCGATGATTCGTAATTCCTTAAAAACGAATCTACCGCAAACAGAATCGGGCGACAAGCGAAAAAGTGATTTTTCGTTACGAATTTTTATTGCCTGATTTCAGGGCTGGTACGCGATTGACCATGGAGAATGTTAACTTTTATGAACCGCCAAAAGGCGGAAGGATAAGCTCGGCTAAATTTCGGGCCAGTTTACAGAAAGCGGAAGAGTTTTCGGGCCTGAATGAGAATGTCAGCCGCTTCAAAGCTCTTAGGCTAATTAAACAAGCGGGCAAGGTCGCCGGCTTTAGGCCCGAGCTGGTGGAGTTGCTGGAATACTACCTTGTTCGGACACAGGATATCGACTGGACAAAAGACAACCAGCCGATTTGCTATCAGACCGTGACCGCGACAGCGCAGGATCTGGGCATTTCCGAACGTCAGGTATGGAACCGCGAAAGCGCCCTTCATGCTTTGGGTGCTTTGACCTGGAATGATTCCGGCAACCAAAAGCGCTATGGACAGCGCGACAAGGAAACGGGCGCGATCAAATACGCTTTTGGTGTCGATCTGTCTCCCCTGGCCGCCTTGCTGCCGACATTGGAGCGCGCGATCGAGCAAAAGAAAATCCTGCA
>QFNK01000296.1 GCA_003240795.1 Micavibrio aeruginosavorus
CTGTTCGAACTGGACGGGGTTTCCCGCGAAATCGCCCGTGAGGCTCTGGAACTGGCTGCTGCCAAACTCCCGATGCAAACGAAATTCGTTGCCCGTATCGGCGAGTAATAGAGATTAGGATTTTAGGAGAAAGCTATGAAAGCTGAAGAACTGAAAGGCAAGTCGCAAGACGAATTGAAGAAAGCCCTTATGGATGCCCGTAAGGACCAGTTCAATGCCCGTCTGCAACGCGCTTCCGGTCAATTGGAAAATACTGCAGGTCTGCGCGTGAAGCGCCGCGATATCGCGCGCATCAAGACGGCCCTGAATGCAAAAGCCGATGATGCAGCGAAGCCTGCCAAAGCACCGGCTAAAAAGAAATCCGCTAAAGCGTAAGGAGAGTAGAGAATGCCACGCCGCGTCCTTGAAGGTATCGTCGTCAGCGACAAAATGGACAAAACCATCACGGTTTTGGTCGAGCGCCGCTACATGCACCCGATTTACAAAAAGTACCTGAAGCGTACGAAGAAATATGCCGCTCATGATGAAGCGAACATGGCCCGTGAAGGTCAGAAGGTTCAAATCGTCGAATGCGCACCTATTTCCAAGCGCAAGTCTTGGACGCTGGTAACGGAAGGTTTCGTTGCTCAGGAGCCGGTAGAGAAGCCTGCAAAAGCAGCTGCTGCTCCTAAGGCCGCGGCGAAAAAGACAGCAGCAGCGAAAAAAGCGCCCGCCAAAAAGGCGAAGGCATAATTAGAACGCAAGAAAGCGAAAAGGGATTTAGACTATGATCCAGATGCAATCAAATATGGAAGTTGCCGACAACTCCGGTGCACGTCGCGTAGAGTGCATTAAAGTTCTCGGTGGTTCCAAGCGCCGCACGGCCAACATCGGCGATATCGTCGTTGTGTCCATCAAGGATGCCATTCCACGCGGCCGCGTGAAAAAAGGTGACGTGCGTAAGGCCGTTATCGTTCGTTCCAAGCACGGCCTGAACCGTGTTAACGGCGAAAAGATCCGTTTCGATACGAATGCTTGCGTTCTGATCAACAACACGGGCGAGCCTATCGGCACGCGTATCTTTGGCCCAGTTACCCGTGAATTGCGTGGTAAGGGCTACATGAAAATTATCTCGCTTGCAGGAGAGGTGCTCTAATGGCCGCTGCTAAAATGAAAATCAAAAAGGGTGATCAAGTCATTGTTATCACCGGTAAAGACAAGGGCAAGAAGGGCGAAGTTGTTCGCGCTATCCCAACCGAGTCCCGCGTTGTCGTCGCCGGCGTCAACGTCGTGAAGAAACACAACAAGCCAACGCAGCTTTCTGCGGGCGGTGTTGAAGAAAAAGAACTGTCCATCCATGTTTCCAACGTGGCTCTCGTCGATCCTAAAAAAGGTGTCGCGACGCGCGTAGGTTACAAGGCTGGTAAAGACGGTGCAAAAGCGCGCGTCGCCAAAAAATCCGGCGAAACGCTCTAATCGAGGACGATGAAGATGGCAAAAGCAGACAAATACATCCCGCGTTTTCAACAGCGTTACGAGCAAAAGCTCAAGGCCGCACTGAAAGCGAAATACGGTTATAGCAACGATTACCAGATTCCAAAACTGGACAAAATCGTGATCAATATGGGCGTTGGCGCCGCGACGACGGATCGTAAGGCCGTTGAAGCAGCCGCCGCTGAGCTCGCGCTGATCGCAGGTCAGAAGCCAGTAATCACGAAGGCCCGCAAATCCAACGCGTCCTTCAAGGTTCGTGAAAACATGGATATCGGCTGCAAAGTTACCCTGCGCCGTGAGAAAATGTACGAATTCCTGGACCGCCTGGTCACGATCGCCCTGCCACGTATCCGCGACTTCCGCGGTATCAACGGCAAGAGCTTTGACGGCCGTGGCAACTACGCGTTCGGTATGAAAGAACAGATCGTATTCCCGGAAATCGCTTACGACAAAGTATCGACGGTTCGCGGTATGGATATCATTATCTGCACCACTGCAGCGAACGATGAAGAAGCAAAAGAATTGCTGCGCGGCTTTGAAATGCCGTTCCGCAACTAGTTGATAGACAAGGAAAAGAACACATGGCAAAAGTCAGTGCAGTCAACAGAAACAACAAGCGCAAAAAGCTGTCCAAATCTTTGGGCAACAAGCGTGCGAAGCTGAAAGAAATCATCGCGGACAAAGAAGCCCCGATGGAAGAGCGTTTCGCCGCCGTTCTCAAGCTTGCAGAAATGCCGCGCAATTCTTCCAAGACTCGTGTCCGCAACCGTTGCGCCCTCACGGGCCGCCCACGCGGAAACTTCCGTAAGTTCAACCTGTGCCGTGTGGCGCTTCGCGACCTTGCTTCGCGTGGCGAACTTCCCGGCGTAACGAAATCCAGCTGGTAAGGGAGATATAAGATATGTCCATGAACGATCCCCTCGGCGATATGCTGACCCGTATCCGCAACGGTCAAACAGCCCGTAAGGCCGTTATCGTTGCTCCGTTCTCCAAACTGCAGGAAGCTGTTTGCCAG